>NZ_JARZAH010000021.1:0-134886 GCF_029892145.1 Kitasatospora sp. GP30 | reverse complement strand
TATCTGGCGTTGACTTTTGGCACGCTGTTGAGTTCTCAAGGAACGGACGCTTCCTTCGCAGCCACTTCCGTGGCCCCTCCGGGCGCTTCGTTCTTTCGTGTTTCCAGTTTATCAGATGTTCTCCGCGCCGTTTCCGGCTTCGGATTCCATTCCGATTCGCTTTCGCCTTTCGGCGCTCCCGAACTCTATCAGAGCTTTCCGGCCCGTTTTCCCCGCCTGAATCCGAATCGATGTCCGAATTCTGGGCGGAGCCGCGCGGCCAGCGGGGCAACTCGGAGAACACTACGCATGCGGTCGGGTGGAGTCAAACCGGCCCCGGACAGCAGGGCTGTCCGGGGCCGGTCGGGTCTGACGGGCGCTGCCGCAGGGGTCAGCGGACCTCGGTGATCTCCGGGCCGCGCTGGAACGGGTTCAGGGACGCCTCGCCGCCGAAGCGCGACTCGCCGCCCTCCTCGGGGGCGCCGACGCCGCCATCGGCGACCATCTGCGCGTCCTCGGGGAGCTTCAGCACGATCGGGTCGCGCGGCGCCATCGGGGCCTCACCGCGGACCACGACGGTCTGCCGGAAGACCTCCTCCAGCACCGCCGCCGCCTCGGGCTGCACGGCGGCCTGGCCGGAGATCACGCCGCGCAGGAACCAGCGCGGTCCGTCGCAGCCGACGAAGCGCACCAGCTGCACACCCTGGGTGCCGTCCGGCAGCTGCACCGGGACCTGGGCCCGCAGGTGCCAGCCGAGGGTGCCTTCCTCCTCCTCGACCCGGCCGCCCTGGCCGGTGATGCCGTTGGCGATCTCCTCGCGGACCTCGCCCCAGATGCCCTCCGACTTGGGAGCGGCGAAGGCCTGGAGCTGGATCGCGCTGTTGCCGAGCACCAGGGTCGCGGCCACGATCGCCTCGCCGGCCACCTCGACCCGCAGCTCCATGCCCTCGACACCGGGGATCAGCAGGCCGCCGAGGTCCACTCGGCCCTCGGCCGGGCTCTCCAGTTCGGAGATGTCCCAGGGGCCGTCGGGACGCGGTGCCGGCGGCAGGCCGACGCGGTCGGCCGGGTCCTGCTCGGTCTCCTCGACGTCGGCCGACGTCTCGCTATCGGCGTCGGGATCTTCGACGTCATCGGCCGTCTCGTCGGCGCTGATGGCGTCCTCGGCGAGCTGCTCGACGGCGTCCTCGCTCTTCTGGCGACGACGGAACACGGTCACTGTCCTTCCCGGTCCAAGACCGAAGCGATTGCCTGCTGGTACCTGCTCAACGCTTGAGCCGCTCAAACCGCCGCGTGGCCGCCGGTCGAGCCGAACCCGCCCTCGCCACGCGCGGACCCGGGCAGCTCGGCCACCTCGTGGAAGCGGGCCTTCTCGACCTGCTGGATCACCAGCTGGGCGATCCGGTCTCCACGGCGGAAGCTGACGCGCTCGCGCGGATCCAGGTTGACGACGATCACCTTGATCTCACCACGGTACCCGGCATCGACCGTCCCTGGGGCGTTCACGAGCGCAACTCCGCAACGAGCTGCCAGACCGGACCGGGGATGCACGAACGCGGCGTAGCCGTTCGGCAACGCGATGGCGATACCGGTCGGGATGACGGCCCGCTCGCCGGGCTCGAGGTCGGCGTCGACGGCCGACACCAGGTCGGCGCCGGCGTCGCCCGGCTGGGCATAACCGGGCAGCGGCAGTTCGGGGTCGAGCCGCCGGATCAGGATGTCGACCTCGGGACGGACGGTGGTGCTCACGGGTTCACCTCAAAGGCTCTGGCGCGCTTCAGCAGATCGGGGTCGTCCAGGGCGGCCTTGATGTCCGCCGGGCGACCGTGCGTGGTGAAGTGTTCCAGTTTCACCTGAACGAAGAGTGCCGACGCCCGGATCGCGACCGGTCCGTCGGGTCCGCCGATCCGTCCCTCGCCCGCGGAGTAGACCTTGCGGCCGTGCACTCCGGTGACCCAGGCGTGGATGTGCAGGGTGGCGTCAACCGGCACCGGGCGGAGGAAGTCCGTCTCCAGGCGGCCGGTGACCGCGGCCGTGTGCAGCAGCCAGTTGAGCGAGCCCAGGGTCTCGTCCATCGCGGTGGTGAGGATCCCGCCGTGTGCCAGGCCGGGGCCGCCCTGGTGGGCCGACTTCACCACGAACTCGGCGATCACGTCGATGCCTTCGCCGGCCCGGATGTCCATCTGCAGTCCGCTGCTGTGCTGCGGTCCGCACCCGAAGCAGTGCACGTAGTGCGTGCCGAGGGCGGTGCCGGGCGCGGGCGCGGCGGGGTGGCGCACCGGCTCCGAGGCGTCCTCGGGCGGGGTGGTGGGGGTGCTCACGGATGCTCTGGGTACGGTCACGGGCCCGACCCTACTCATGAGTAGCCAGGATGCAATGGCCCACCGCCTCCAAGATCCACCAATGCCTGGGACAGAATGGCGGTTATGTACGACGAACGCCTCACCGCACCCCGCTCCTGGTGGCTGCTGCCGGTCGCGGCCGGCCTGTCGCTCGCGCTGATCCTGCTGAAGTTCGGCGCCGTGCCGGGGTTGGTCGGCCTGCTGACGGGCTTCGTCGCGGCCGCGGTGGCGCTCAGCTCGTACGGCTCGGCGCGGATCCGGGTCGTCCAGGGGTCGCTGGTGGCCGGCCAGGCCCGGATCCCGGTCGAGGCGCTGGGCGAGGCCTTGCCGCTGGACGCCGCCGAGACGGTCGCCTGGCGCTCCTCAAAGGCCGACCCGCGGGCCTTCATGCTGCTGCGCAGTTATGTGCGCACGGCACTGAAGGTGGAGGTGACCGATCCGGCCGACCCCACCCCGTATCTCTACCTCTCCACCCGCGACCCGCAGGCCCTGGCCGCGGCGCTGGACCAGGCCCGCGACTGAGCCCCGGCCACACGGCACGACAAGCTGAGCCCCTGCCACAGGGCACGACAAAGGGACGGTCCGTCAACTACGGACCGTCCCTTCACCGTTCGAGTGCGCCCGAGAGGTTCGGGACGCAGGATCAGCCTCCGGCCCACCAAGGCGGGCCGGTCGGGGCGGTTTGCCGAGTCCGGCGGCGGTGCCGGGCACCTGTCCATCGGGATCGGAGGTGCGCCCAGATCTCAGGCGCAGTCGCGGCAGATCGGCTGACCGTTCTTCTCGTGGTCCAGTTGGCTGCGGTGGTGCACCAGGAAGCAGCTCATGCAGGTGAACTCGTCAGCCTGGCGCGGCAGCACCCGCACCGACAGCTCCTCACCGGAGAGGTCGGCACCGGGCAGGTCCATCGTCTCGGCGCCGTCGAAGTCCTCGATGTCGACAGGACCGGTCGACTTGTCGTTCCGGCGGGCCTTCAGTTCCTCGATGCTGTCCTCGTTGAGGTCGTCATCGGTCTTACGTGGGGTGTCGTAGTCCGTTGCCATTGTTCGCTCTCCCCCTCTGGGTGTGTGCGGTATCTCCAGCGCACGTAACGCATGAGGGGCCGGTCTTGTGCCCGACCCGAGGCCGAGATTGTGCCTTACTTCAAGCCCTGTTACTCAATCGACACTCAGCGACGGGTCCGACCAGGTGATCCACACCACCTTCGAGGGACTCGCGGACAGTTGCCGACAGGGCTCGACAACGGCCCGATATCAGATACGGAAGGTGATGCTACGCCCTGCCGACCACCCGCACCAGGGGACCTTGGCCCAGGTGGGAGGCGGATTCCCGGCGCCCGGGAGCGGAAAAACGGACACCGTCTCCGATTACCGTCCGCAATGATCGACTCGGGCGGGGCGATCACTCTGCGAGATCAGCCAAATGTGTACCGTGCCGGCATGTGACGTTCATCACAGCGTGGGCAATTCGGACGAAATCGGCCGCAAGTGACCGGCCTCACCGCGCCTCGGCAGTGCCTCCAATGGCGCCGGAACCGCCCCTGGGTCACGCCTGTGCGGCCCTCGCGGCACGACGAGCCAGCAGGGCCGCCTGGCGCTCGTCGAACCGGGCCGCCTGGCCGTCCAGCCCCTCCAGGAAGAGCCCCAGCTCCTGCTGCGCCTGAATCCCGGCCGGCCCGAGGCCGCCGACCTCCAGCACCTTGAGGTGGCGCAGCACCGGCTGCAGCACGTCGTCGTGGTGGATCCGCAGGTTGTATATGCCGCCGATGGCGATCTGGGCGGCCGAGCGCTCGAAGCCGGGCATCCCGTGGCCGGGCATCCGGAACTCGGTCACCACATCGCGGATCGCCTGCATGGCCAGGTCCGGGGTGAGCTCGAGGGCCGCCTTGAGCAGGTTCCGGTAGAAGACCATGTGCAGGTTCTCGTCGTTGGCGATCTTCGCCAGCAGCTGCTCGCAGAGCGGGTCGCCGGACAGGTGGCCGGTGTTGCGGTGCGAGATCCGGGTGGCGAGCTCCTGGAACGCCACGTAGGCGATCGAGTGCAGCGCGCTGTGCGCGTTGTCGGACTGGAAGCCGGCGCCCATGTGGTCCATCCGGGCCCGCTCCAGGGCCACCGGGTCCACCGCCCGGGTGGCCAGCAGGTAGTCGCGGATGGCGATGCCGTGCCGCCCCTCCTCGGCCGTCCAGCGGTGCACCCAGGTGCCCCAGGCGCCGTCCCGCCCGAACAGGGTGGCGATCTCGTGGTGGTAGCTGGGGAGGTTGTCCTCGGTCAGCAGGTTGACCACCAGCGAGACCCGGCCGAGCGGGGTGACCTTGGACTGCGACAGCTCCCAGGCCTCGCCGCCGAGCACGCCGTCGAAGTCACGCCCCTGGCCCCACGGGATGTACTCGTGCGGCATCCACTCCCGGGCGGCCTTGAGGTGCCGGTTCAGCTCGCCCTCGACCACCTCTTCCAGGGCCAGCAGCAGCCTGGCATCGGTCCATGCGGTCGAACCGGTGCGCTGAACGGGGGCAATGGTCACGACGGTGGCTCCTGGTGAAACGGGACGTGCGAGTGCACATGCGGGGTGCGGTACCTACGGTGTCGTACCTTACGGCAGCGTAGGTTACGGCAGCGTAAGTACTCGGCCCCGGATATGCCAAACGCCCTGCGCCGCCCCTTCTCGCAGGTGAGGGGCGCGCGCAGGGCGCTTCAGGAGGTTCGTGGACGGCTCAGGCGCCGGGGATCCGGACCCGCATGGTCAGTCCGCCGCCGGGGCGGGGCACCGCTTCGATCGAGCCGCCGTGCGCGCGCACCACCGAGCGCACGATCGACAGGCCCAGCCCCACCCCCTTGTCGCTGCGGGTCCGGTCGGCTCCCTTGAGCCGGCGGAACGGCTCGAAGATGTGCTCCAGCTCGTAGCCGGGCACCACGGGCCCGGTGTTGCTGACCACCAGCTCGCCGACCCCGCCGGGCCCGGGCGCCGTGGTGATCTCCACCCAGCCGTCCGGCACGTTGTAGCGCACCGCGTTCTGCAGCAGGTTGAGCGCGATCCGCTCCAGCAGCACCCCGTTGCCCGAGACCGCCACCGGGTTGAGCTCGGAACGGATCTCCACCTCCCGGCCGGACGCCTCCGGCCGGACCTGCTCGACCGCCTGCAGTGCCACCTCGGAGAACTCCACGGGCCGTCGGTCGACCAGCTCGTTGTCGCTGCGGGCCAGCAGCAGCAGGCCCTCCACCAACTGCACGCTGCGCTCGTTGGTGGCCAGCAGGGTCTTGCCGAGCTGCTGGAGGTCGGGCGAGGCGTTGGGGTCGGAGAGCTGCACCTCCAGCAGGGTGCGGTTGATCGCCAGCGGGGTGCGCAGCTCGTGCGAGGCGTTGGAGACGAACCGGCGCTGCGAGTCGAACGCCCGGTCCAGCCGGTCGAGCATGTCGTCGAAGGTGTCGGCCAGCTCCTTGAGCTCGTCGTCCGGGCCCTCCAGCTCGATCCGGCGGTGCAGGTCGGAGCCGGCCACCTCGCGGGCGGTGCGGGTGATCCGGCCGAGCGGGCGCAGCACCCGGCCGGCCATCGCGTAGCCGGCCACGAAGGCGATCACGGCGAGCCCGACCAGCACCGTGAGGGACTTGCGCAGCAGCGCGTCCAGCTCGGTGTGGGCCTGGGCGTTGAGCGAGCCGCTCAGGTAGTTGTTGACGTCGTTGCCGGTGAGCACCTGGCCGTCGCCGGTCGTGATGTTCACGCCGGGGCCGAGCTTGATCTGGGGCAGCGAGATGTCCTGGAAGGCCTGCTCGACCATGAAGTAGGTGATCAGCAGCAGCAGCACCCCGGCCATCAGGAACATCCCGCCGTACAGCAGGGTGAGCCGGATCCGGATGGTGGGGCGGAACGGCAGCCAGCGCAGGCCGTCGCCGGGGTGGTACTGATCGGTCGGCAGCGGCGGCTCGACCGGGCGCGGCGGGTGCGGGGGCCGCGGCGGTGTCGGGTGCGAACTGCCGGAGGGCCCGCCGGTGGTGGGCGGGGTAGTCATGGGTGTCATCCCTCGGGTTGGGGTCAGATCCGGTAGCCGGAGCCGGGCACCGTGACGATCACGGCCGGGTCGCCGAGCTTACGGCGCAGTGTCATCACGGTGACCCGGACGACGTTGGTGAACGGGTCGGTGTGCTCGTCCCAGGCCTTCTCCAGCAGCTGCTCGGCCGAGACCACGGCCCCGCCGGCCCGCATCAGGACCTCCAGGACGGCGAACTCCTTGGGGGCCAGCTGGATCGAGCGGCCGTCCCGGATCACCTCGCGGCGGCCCGGGTCGAGGCTGATCCCGGCCCGCTCCAGCACGGGCGGCAGCGGGACGGTGGCGCGGCGGCCGAGGGCGCGCACGCGGGCCACGAGTTCGCTGAAAGCGAACGGCTTCGGCAGGTAGTCGTCCGCGCCGATCTCCAGGCCCTCGACCCGGTCGCTGATGTCGCCGGAGGCGGTCAGCATGATCACCCGGGTGGCCAGGCCCTGGTCGACCACGCTGCGACAGACGTCGTCACCGTGCACCAGCGGTAGGTCGCGGTCGAGCACCACGACGTCGTAGTCGTTGACGGCGATCCGCTGCAGGGCGGCCTCGCCGTCGTACACCACGTCGACGGCCATCGCCTCCCGGCGCAGGCCGGTGGCCACGGCTTCGGCGAGCAGCTGCTCGTCCTCGACGACAAGAACCCGCACTGCGGTTGTCCCTTCTCCGGGGGCCACGCGCGGCGGGAGCGAAGGTCCCGTGCGCGGGCCTACGACTCCGACGGTCCCTCCATCCTGCCCCCTGTACGGGTAAAGCAGCGGTAAGTCGACCAGCGGCGACCCCTCGGAGTCGAACATCCGAGCGATCTCCGAGTGTGATGGCGGCAACTTTCCGTGGTTTCTCCCGAATCGGAGGTTTCCCGGCCCCGGTGGTGGGGATGACGAGTGCAACCCGCGATCACGCCGTCAGGCAGTCGCACCCACCCGCCGCGCGTTCATCCGCACCGGCTGGGGGATCGCGAGCATCCACGGAGCGGCCCAGGCGCCGCACCCGTGCCCGCACCGGAGCCAGCACCGGTCGGGCGCAGCCGCTGGACCACCGCCCCTCCCAACCGGGGAACGCCGACCGCGCACGTCCGACACCGTAAGGGGGTCTGCCGCATGGACGCCTTCACCGCCGGAATCCTGCAGCGCATACGCAATGCCGAGCAGGATCTGCACCGTGCCCTCGAAGCCGGGGACGAGTTCCTGGCCGAGGTCGAACAGTCCGAACTGGAAGACCTGCGCCGGATCGCCGCCGACCACGGCGTCGACCCGCTGCTGGCGCTGCCCCGCAGCGCCTGACCCGGGCGCCCGCCAGTCGGGCGACTCCCGACACCAGGGCCGGTCGACCGGCCCCCGACACGTGGTGAAACCCCGGTGCGATCCTCGCACCGGGGTTTCGCTGCCATCGGAGCCGCCGGAACCCGGCGTTCCGCGGGCCCTCGTTCAGTCGTGCCAGGCGCCCAGCTCGTCCAGGCGGGCCTGCAGCCGCTCGAAGGTGCCGGGCGGGGCCGCCACCAGCAGCTCTCGGGTGGCCTCGGCGCCCGGCCGGCCGCCGGTGCGGGCACCGGCCTCCCGGGCGATCAGGCCGCCGGCCGCCTGGTCCCAGGGGGCCAGCCCGCGCTCGTAGTAGCCGTCCAACCGGCCCGCCGCCAGATCGCACAGGTCCACCGCCGCCGCACCACCGCGCCGGATGTCCCGCACCTCGGGCATCAGGGCGTGCAGCACCTCGGCCTGGTGCACCCGGGCCGGCAGCACGTAGTTGAAGCCGGTGGCGATCAGCGCCTGCCCCCACGGCGGGGTCGGCCGGACCGCCAGCGCGCGGCCGTCCAGCAGTGCGCCGCGCCCCCGCACGGCCTGGAACAGCTCGCCCCTGGCCGGTGCGAAGACCACTCCGACCACCGCCTCACCGTCCAGCTCGGCGGCCACGCTGACGGCCCAGTTGGGCAGCCCGTAGAGGTAGTTGACGGTGCCGTCGAGTGGGTCGACGACCCAGCGCACCCCGCTCCCGCCGGTCCGCTCGGTACCCTCCTCACCCAGGTAGCCGTCCTGCGGGCGGCGACCGGTGATCAGCTCGACGATCAGCTTCTCGGAGGCCAGGTCCATCTCGGTGACCACGTCGACCGGGCTGCTCTTGGTCGCCGCCACCCCGAGGTCGGCCGGGCGGCCGTCGCGCAGCAGCTCGCCGGCCCGTCGGGCCGCCTCCAGGGCGACGTCCAGCAGCTCGTCCAGCAGGGTCTGATCGGGCACGGTGCTCCTCCGTCTGTGGTTTCTGGGTCAGGCCTGGGCGGCGGCCGGCCGGGGCGCCCGCGGGTTGGGGCAGCAGGCGGCGGGGCAGACGTCGTGACCGGCCCCGAGCCGCCCGAGTGCGCAGCGCGCCACCGGCGCACCCCGCTCGGTGGCCGCCCGCTCCAGCAGCAGCTCGCGCACCGCCGCCGCGAACCGCGGGTCGGCGCCGACGGTGGCGGCCCGGGCCACCGGCAGGCCGAGCTCGGCGGCCCGCGCCACGGCCTCGGTGTCCAGGTCGTACTTGACCTCCATGTGGTCCGAGACGAAGCCGATCGGCACCATCACCACGGCCGCCGCCCCCGACCCCTGACGCTCCGTCAGGTGATCGCAGATGTCCGGCTCCAGCCACGGGATGTGCGGCGCGCCGCTGCGCGACTGGTAGACCAGCTGCCACGGGCGGTCGGCCACGCCGGTGGCCCCGGCCACCGCCTCGGCCACCAGCCGCGCCACCTCCAGGTGCTGGGCGACATAGGCGCCGCCGGGCGTGCCGCGGGCCGGGTCGTCGGGGGCGCCGGAGCTCTCGGCCATCGCGGTGGGGATCGAGTGGGTGGTGAAGGCCAGCTCGGCCCGGTCGCGCAGTTCGGCCGGCAACTCGGCCAGCGCGGCCAGGGTGGTCTCGATCATCGGCTGGACGAAGCCCGGGTGGTTGTGGAAGTGGCGCAGCTTGTCCACGGTCAGCGACGGGCGGCCCTCCTCGGCGAGCACGGCCAGCGCGTCGGCCAGGTTCTCCCGGTACTGCCGGCAGCCCGAGTAGCCCGCGTAGGCGCTGGTGGCCAGCACCGCGACGCGGCGGTGGCCGTCGTCGGCGATCTCGCGCAGCGCGTCGACCAGGTACGGCGCCCAGTTCCGGTTGCCCCAGTAGACCGGCAGGCCCAGACCGTGGTCGGCGAAGTCCTTGCGCAGCGCGGCGAGCAGGGCGCGGTTCTGCTCGTTGATCGGGCTGACCCCGCCGAAGCGGAAGTAGTGCTGGCCGACCTCGGCCAGCCGCTCCTTCGGGATGCCGCGGCCGCGGGTGACGTTCTCCAGGAACGGCACCACGTCCTCGGGGCCCTCCGGTCCGCCGAAGGAGAGCAGCAGCAGCGCGTCGTACGGCGCCGGGTCGGTGGGGGTCTGCGCGTCAGCCATGGCTCCGATCCTGCCACTGCCCGCCGTGGGCGCCGGACCACCCCACGGGTTTATCCGGTTGCTTTCGTTCGTAAGCTGTCTCAGATAGCAATGTTCCTTACTTCCCCCTCACCTCCCCCGGTTCCTTGACCCTCCCGGAGCAGCCGTGCTGTCCAGCTACCGTCAGATCTTCGCCGCGCCCGGCTCGCTGGCGTTCTCCGCCACCGGACTGGTGTCCCGACTGCCGATCTCGATGGTCGGGGTCGGCGTGGTCACCATGTTCTCCGCGCTGCGCGGCTCCTACGGGCTGGCGGGTGCGGTCACGGCGACCCTGGCGCTGGCCTCGGCGGGCATCGGCCCGCAGGTCTCGCGGCTGGTCGACCGCTACGGGCAGCGCCTGGTGGTCCGGCCGGCCACCGCGATCAGCGTGCTGTGCTCGGCGCTGCTGCTGCTCGCCGCCTGGCGCTCCTGGCCGACCTGGACGTACTTCCCGTGCGCGATCGGAATGGGCGCCATGGGCAGCACCGGTCCGCTGGTCCGGGCCCGCTGGGCGCACCTCTACCGGGACGACCGGGCCAAGCTGCACACCGCCTACGCGCTGGAGGCGGTGGTCGACGAGATCATCTTCATCGTCGGGCCGATCCTCTCCATCTGCCTGGCCACCTCCTTCTTCCCGGAGGCCGGGGTGCTGCTCGCCGCGGTCTTCGGGGCCGTGGGGGTGCTGCTGTTCACCGCCCAGCGGTCCACCGAGCCGCCGCCGCACCCGGTGGCGCGCGCGGCCGGCGGCTCGGTGCTGCGGCTGCCCGGCCTGCGGGTGCTGATCGCCACCTTCGTCGCGATCGGGACGATCTTCAGCTCGGTCGAGGTGGTCACCGTGGCCTACGCCCGGGAGCAGGGCCACGGCTCGGCCGCCAGCCTGGTCCTGGCCGTCTACGCGCTCGGCTCCGGGGTGGCCGGCGTGGTGGTCGGCGTCCTGCACCCGCGCGGCCCGGCGGCCCGGCGGTTCCGCAACGGCGTCGGGGTGATGGCGGTGACGCTGGCGCCGCTCAGCCTGGTGGCCGCCTGGTGCAGCGGCACGGTCGGCCTGGTCGCGGCCGGGGCCACCCTGTTCCTCTCCGGGATGTCCATCTCGCCCACCATGATCACCGCGACCGGCCTGACCGAGCGCCTGGTCCCGGCCGCCCAGCTGACCGAGGGGATGTCCTGGACCACCACCGGCCTCGGCATCGGCGTGGCGGGGGGCTCCTACCTGGCCGGCTCGGTGGTCGACGCGGCCGGGGTCGCGGCCGGCTACCGGGTCCCGCTGGCCGCCGGGGTCTTCGCCCTGCTGCTGGCCGCGGCGGGCGGGCGCTGGCTGCGCACCGACAGCCCGGCCACGGCCCCCGAGCCGGCCGCGGTGGCGCCCTGACCGGACCGGTCCGAACCATGGACCGGCGGCCACCCCGTGGCTAGGCTCGCTACCCACTGGTAGCGCCCTCGGGGGGACGACCTGCGGGTGCAGCATGGACGCAGGAGGAGCCGTATGACCGTGACTGCCGGCCGTTGGACCAACTGGGCGGGCAACCAGAGCGCCGAGCCCAGCCGGGTGGTCACCCCGGCCTCCACCGAGGAGCTGGCGGAGGCGGTCAAGCAGGCCGGCGCCGAGGGCCGCACCGTCAAGGCGGTCGGCTCCGGGCACTCCTTCACCGCGATCGCCGCCGCCGGCGACGGTGTACTGGTCCGCCCCGAAGGCCTGACCGCGGTGCGCGAACTGGACCGGCAGGCCGGCACCGTGACGGTGGAGTCCGGTCTGCCGCTGGCCAAGCTGAACCGGCTGCTGGCCGCCGCCGGCCTGTCGCTGACCAACATGGGCGACATCGAGGTGCAGACGGTGGCCGGCGCCACCAGCACCGGCACCCATGGCACCGGGCGCGACTCCGGCTCGCTGGCCGCGCAGATCCGGGCCCTGGAGATCGTGCTCGCCGACGGCTCGGTGCGGCGCTGCTCGCCCACCGAGGAGCCGGAGCTGTTCCAGGGCGCCCGGCTGGGCCTGGGCGCGCTCGGCGCGGTCAGCGCGATCACCTTCGGGGTGGAGCCGGCCTTCCTGCTCACCGCGCACGAGGCGCCGATGACCTTCGACCAGGTGCTCGCCGACTTCGACCGGCTCACCCAGGTCAACGAGCACTTCGAGTTCTACTGGTTCCCGCACACCGACCGGTGCAGCACCAAGCGGAACAACCGCAGCCAGGGGCCGGCCGCGCCGCTGCCGCCGTTCAAGGCCTGGCTGGAGGACGACTTCCTCTCCAACACGGTCTGGGAGGGGGCCTGCCGGGTCGGCCGGGCGTTCCCGAGGAGCGTGCCGGCCATCGCCGCGGTGGCCAGCCGGGCCTGGTCCGAGCGCAGCTACACCGACGTCGCGTACAAGGTGTTCACCAGCCCGCGCAAGGTGCGCTTCCTCGAGATGGAGTACGCCGTGCCGCGCGAGACGGCGGTGCCGGTGCTGCGCGAGCTGAAGCGGCTGGTGGAGCGCAGCGACTGGAAGATCAGCTTCCCGGTCGAGGTGCGCTGCGCGCCGGCCGACGACCTGTGGCTCTCCACCGCGAGCGGGCGGGACACCGTCTACATCGCCGTCCACCTCTACCGGGGTACCGCCGAACGGGGGTACTTCACCGAGGTCGAGCGGCTGATGACGGCCCATCAGGGCCGCCCGCACTGGGGCAAGCTGCACACCAGGGACGCCGAGTACCTGGCCGCGGTCTACCCGCGCTTCGGGGACTTCACCGCGCTGCGCGACCGGGTCGACCCCGAGCGGCGGTTCGGCAACGCCTATCTGCGCCGGGTGCTGGGCGACTGACCCGCCGTCACGGCGTGGCCGTGGCAGTGGCGGGCGCCTCGGTGGCGCCGCCCGCCGGGGTCGTCGCGGGCGGCTGCGGGGCCCGGGTGGTCGGCGGCGCCGAGGGCGTGGCACTGGGCGTGGCCGCACCGGACGGGGTCGTGCCGCCGCTCGGCGAGGCGCTGCTCGGCGGCGCGGACGGGCTGGACGACGGCGAACCGGAGCCGGTGCCGGGCGCGCTGGGCGCCGTCGAGGAGCCGCCGGGCGCGCCGGACGGGCGCTCGGACGCACCCTGGCCGGTCGGCGGGGCCGCCGGCTCGGTGCGCGGCGCCCGCGCCGGGGCCTTGCGGCCGCCGTCGGGGATGATCGAGGTGCCGCCGCCCTCCTGCCCGGTGGTGATCGCGTGCAGGTTCTGGCCGGAGGCCAGCTCGACGACCACGATCGGGGTCATCGCCAGCACGAAGACCAGCGCGGAGACCGCCGCATAGCCCTTCCAGGTCCAGCGGCGGCGGGCCCGCCGCACCGGCGAGTCGTTCCAGGAGTCGTCCGGGAGCGGCTCGGGCTCGGCGGGCTCGTCCTGCCAGGCGAGCGGCAACGGCGCGGTGTCGGTGGCCGGGATCTGACGCAGTCCGTTCACCTTGCTGCCCGGTGACCGCTCGGTCACCTCGCGCAACTGCTCACCGGTGCGCCGGAAGAGGTGCTGGAAGACCGCGCCGCCGCAGGTCGCGCCGGCGCTGACCACCGCGGCGCCGATGATCGTGCCGTACACCCCGAGTTCGGAGGCGAGCACCGCGCCGACCACCGCGGCCAGCGCGCTGGCCGCGACCTGGGCCACGCTCAGATCGATCCGCCGACCGCTCGCGGGCCGCTCGGGCTGCTCGGGCTGCTCGGGCATCCGGTCCTCTTCCAACATCCTCGATATCTCGTCAGGTTTCGCCCATCAGGCAAGTCATCCGCTCATCGCGCTATCCGATGAGACCGCCCATTGTGCATAAAGAAGGACACAAGGGTCGAAAATCCGGTTCTTCACAGTCGATATATGTGAAGATGATCACCGTCAGCTGATCGGCGGTCCGCCAATGGAGTCCCCCCTCTTGAGATTCCCGTGAATCGCGGGAGACTTGAGCGGCGAGCCGCCCCGCTGGTTGCCACGAATGGAGTACTGTTCGTGGAGCCTGGGCCTTCGGTCATCCTCTCGACTGCTTTTCCATCGGCGGTCGGAGCGAGAAGCCGTCAGGACCGGGCACGCACGGCGGCGCTCGACCCCGAACCGTCGCTCCACATCCACGTGCGGGGACCGGCCGGGAGGCTGACGCGGAGTCACCACGACGACGCGCCAAACAGGCCACCGTGCCACAGCGGTGTGTCCGGACCCAAGTCCGACACGCCGGGAGAACTCTGCAAGGTTGTGGCAAGTCGACAGTGGGCAGGCCACACTCAGTACGGGAGCAGCGACGCAGGTGACGTCGGCAGGCACCACCCGGGAGGTAACCGTGCCCGAATTGCGGGTTGTGGCCGTCAGCAACGACGGCACACGGCTGGTGCTCAAGGCTGCCGACAGCACGGAGTACACCCTTCCGATCGATGAGCGGCTACGTGCCGCCATCCGGGGCGATCGGCCACGCCTCGGCCAGATCGAGATCGAGGTGGAGAGCCACCTGCGCCCCCGGGACATCCAGGCGCGGATACGAGCAGGTGCCTCCGCCGAGGAGGTCGCCCAGGCCGCCGGGATCTCGGTGGACCGGGTGCGCCGCTTCGAGGGCCCGGTGCTGGCCGAGCGCGCCTTCATGGCCGAGCGCGCCCGCAAGACGCCGATCCGGCGTCCGGGCGAGGCCACCGGCCCGCAGCTGGGCGAGGCGGTCTCCGAGCGCCTGGTGCTGCGCGCCGCCGAGAAGGACACCGAGCGCTGGGACTCCTGGCGGCGTGACGACGGCACCTGGGAGGTCGTCCTCACCTACCGCGCGGACGGCGAGGGCCGCACCGCCGGCTGGACGTACGACCCGCCGCGGCGCCTGGTGCAGCCGAACGACGACGAGGCCCGCTCGCTGATCGGCGAGAGCGTGGAGCGGGAGGAGGAGTCGGTCTTCCCGTTCATCCCCCGGATCGCCCGGCTCCCCCAGGACCGCCCGCACCGGCCGATGATCGAGCGGCCGTCGGCCGACCGGATCATGTCGCCGCCCGAGCGGCTGCCGGCCCGGGAGGCGCGGGAGGCCACGGCCGACTCGCGGGACTCGCTGACCAGCCTGCTGGACGTGGTGCCCGCCTTCCGCGGCGATCTGGCCGTGGGTCCGTCGGCGATCGAGGCGGCGCCGGTCGAGGAGAGCCAGGAGGTCGAGGAGACCGCCGCGGCCGCCGCGCCCGCCGTGGGTGCCGGCTCGGCCTACGCGGACATCCTGATGCCGCGGGCGGTGGCCCCGCACCGCGAGCGGCTGGTCGGTACCACCGATCGGCAGGCCGAGGCCGACGGTGTCCGTCCCGGCCGCCGGGCCACCGTGCCCAGCTGGGACGAGATCGTCTTCGGCAGCCGGCGCAAGAAGAGCGAGTGACGGTCCGGGGCCTCCGGTTGCGGAGGCCCCGCTGACCGTCCGTCAGCCCCGCTCCGGCCCGGTCGCGGCCGGGCGCTCCGGGTCGCTGGACCACTCGCTCCACGAGCCCGGGTAGAGCACCGTGCGGTAGCCGGCCAGCTCCAGGGCCAGCGCGTTGTGCGCCGCCGTCACGCCGGATCCGCAGTAGACGCCGACCACCGAGTGCTCGTCCGCGCCCAGTGCCCGGAACCGCTCGGCCAGCTCGGCAGCGGACTTGAAGCAGCTGTCGGCGGCGTTGTTGTCGAAGGTCGGCGCGCTGACCGCGCCGGGGATGTGGCCGGCCCGCGGGTCCAGCGGCTCCACCTCACCGCGGTAGCGCTCGCCGGCCCGGGAGTCCAGCAGCAGCCCGGTGCGGGCCAGTTCGGCGGCGCCGTCCTTGTCCAGGGTGGCGAGCTGCCCGGGGACCGGCTTGAAGTCGCCGTCCTGGGCGGCCGGCACCTCGTCGGTGACCGGCAGCCCGGCCGCCTGCCAGGCCGCGAAGCCGCCGTCCAGCACCCGCACCGCGGGATGCCCGGCCCAGCGCAGCACCCACCAGGCACGCGCCGCCGCGGTGGCCGGGCCCGCGTCGTACACCACCACCGCCCGGTCGGCCGAGACCCCGGCGCGGCGCAGCGCCGCGCCCAGCACCTCGGGGTCGGGCAGCGGATGCCGGCCGCCGTGGCCGGGCGCGCCGGGCGGAGCCGCCAGCACCTGCTCCAGGTCCACGAAGTGGGCGCCGGGCAGATGACCGGCCGCGTACTCGTCGGCGCCCGAGGCCCCGGTCGGGCCGGCCGCGGAGAGCACGAAACGGATGTCCAGCAGCACCGGCGGCCGCTCGCCGGCGAGCGAGGCGGCCAGCTCCTCGACGGAGATCAGCGGAGAAGTGTTGTCCATGCGGCCATTCTGCTGGGTCACCCGGTCGACCGGTTGCGGTCGGCGATGCTTTGTGCGCTCTTTGCCATGATTTCCGTGCCGTCGCCCGCCCCGGCGTCCCCGCGGGTGGGAGCATCTGCCCGGGACCCGTGCCACCGGGCCGGGTACCCCCGCGAGGAGGTCGCGATGACGGCGGTACAGGTCCGGGTGGCGCACGGCTCACCCTGCTGGGTGACCCTGCTGGTCCATGATCTGGACCGCGCCCAGGCGTTCTACTCGGCGCTGCTGGGGTGGGGGTTCACCCCGGGGCCCGCCGAGCCGGGTGGCTATCTGCGGGCCACCCGGCACGGCGCCGGGGTGGCCGGGATCGGCCTGGCCCCAGAGCTGCCGGCGGCGCCCGTCGAGTGGACCGCCTACTTCGCGGTGGACAGCGCGGACGCCGCCTCGGCGCGGGTCCGCGAGCACGGCGGCACGGTGGCGGTCGGCCCGCTGAGCAGCGGTCCGGCCGGGCGCCTCGCCATCGCCGCCGATCTCTCGGGGGCCTTCTTCGGGCTCTGGGAGGGCCATGAGCACCTCGGCTGGGAGCTGGTCGGCGAGCCCGGCGCACCGGCCTGGACCGAGTTGGTCACCGGTGACGAGCCGACCGCCGCGGCCTTCTACGGCGCGGTCTTCGAGCGCCAGGTGGTGGAGGCGGACCCGTCGGCGGTGGCCCGTGGCGAGGAGGACGCCACGCTGCGGGTGGCCGGGCAGCGGGTGGCCGGGCTGCGAATGACCGGGTTGGGCCAGACCCGCGATCTGCGGGACGGCCCGCCCCGCTGGCGGATCTACTTCACGGTGGCCGACGCGGATCTGACGGCCGCTCAGTGCCGGGCGCTGGGCGGCGCGGTGCTGGTGGAGCCGCGGGACACGCCGTACGGCCGGGTGGCCCGGCTCGCCGATCCCGAGGGCGCGCGGTTCTCGGTGGTCGCACCCTGACGTCCCCCGCGGTGCTGAGTGCCCTGAGCGGGTGGGTTACAGCTGCTCGAACGGCAGTACGTCCGGGGAGAGCGCGGCCGCCCGGGCGGTGGCGGCGGTGAGCCGGCGCCGGTGGTGGCGGCGGCAGAGCACCTCGTAGCCGACCTCGTCCTCGTTGACCGCGACGTCGCCGACCACCACCTGCGGGCCCTCCACGACCATTACCCCGCCCACCGTGCGGGCGTTGTGGGTGGCCCGGGCGCCGCACCAGCAGAGCGCCTGCACCTGCAGCACCTCGACCCGGTCGGCCAGTTCGAGCAACCGCTGCGAGCCGGGGAACAGCCGGGTGCGGAAGTCGGTGGTGATGCCGAAGGTGAAGACGTCGATGCCCAGCTCGTCCACCACCCGGGCCAGCTGGTCGACCTGCTCGGCGGTGTAGAAGTTGGCCTCGTCGCAGATCAGGTAGTCGACCTTGCCGCCGCCCGAGAGCAGCTGCACCACATAGAGCTGGAAGTCGAAGCCCTCGGTCACCTCCACCGCCTCGGCGCGCAGGCCGAGGCGGCTGGAGATGGTGGAGGCGCCGGCCCGGTCGTGCCGGGCGAAGATGATGCCCTGCCGGCCGCGGGCGGCGTGGTTGTGGTTCATCTGCAGCGCCAGGGTGGACTTGCCGCAGTCCATCGTCCCCGAGAAGAAGACCAGGTCAGCCATGGTGGGGTGGGGAAGCCTCTCTCAACGGGTACGAATCTTCGGAGCAGGGGTCTCAGGGGCGGACTTCGAGCAGCGGCACGAGCTGCTCCACCGGGGTCATCGAGCCGTGCAGGCCGGTCATCGCCGACTCCCCCGGCTCGCTGCGGGAGGCGATGATCGCGATGTCGTCCCGGGCGGCGGCGACCACGTCGCCGATCCGGTGGTAGACCCGGTCGTCGACCGCGGGCCCGAACCAGCCGGCCTCGATCGCCTGGTCCCGGGTGGCCACCCACATCCGGTCGCCGAGCACCTCGCGCCAGACCGCGTGGACGTCGGCCGCCGCACCGGGCACCGCGTAGACGTGCCGGGCCCGGGCCTCGCCGCCCAGCAGCGCTACGCCGGCGCCGAGCTCCCAGTCGTCATCGAAGTCGATCCGGTCCTCGGGCGCGATGTCGATCATGCCGTGGTCGGCGGTGACGTAGAGCGCGGAGCGGGGCGGCAGCTGCTCGGCCAGCCGCCGGGCCAGCCGGTCGACGGTGTTCAGCATCAGCCGCCACTCGTCCGAGTCGACCCCGTAGCGGTGGCCCATCGCATCCAGTTCGCTGACGTAGGTATAGACCAACGCCCGGTCGGAGGAGGCGAGTTGACGGGCCGCCAGGTCCATCCGCTCCTCACCGGTGGTGCGGCCGAGGAAGTCGCCGCCGGACAGCGCCACCCGGGTCAGCGGGGTCTGCGCGAACAGCGGCGAGGAGACCTGGCTGGCGGCGACGCCGGCCGCGTGCACCCGCTCGAAGACGGTCGGGTAGGGCTGCCAGCTGTGCGGGTCCACCGGGGGCTGCCAGCGCAGCTGGTTCATCAGCTGGTTCCGGCCGGGGATCGCCACGGTGTAGCCGGCCAGGCCGTGCAGCCCCGGCGGCAGGCCGGTGCCCACCGAGGCCAGCGAGGTGGCCGTGGTGGACGGGAAGCCGGCGGTGAGCGGCCGCCCGGTGCCGCCCAGCGAGCTGTCCAGCAGCCCGGTCAGGAACGGCGCCCACTCGGGGTGGCGGCGGATCAGCTCCCAGCCGAGGCCGTCGACCAGGAAGACGCAGACCCGGTCGGCGGGTTCGAGGGGCAGGGTCGCGGTGAAGCCGGGCACACCCAGGCCCGCCGCCACCGAGGGCAGCAGGTCGCTGAGCGAACCGGTGCCGTAGCCGGGCGCGGGCGCGCCGGCCACGTCCAGCAGGTCGTACGGATCGGGGCTGTGGAAGTACTGCGACACGCCTCAGGCCCTGCTGATGGTGGCCTCGGACAGCGCCCGGGCGAAGACCAGGGCCTGGGCCACCGTCTCCGGGCCGTCCCCGGCTTCGCTGACCCGGAGTGACAGGTCGTCAGCCGTGGCCGAGCCGGTGTAGCCGTGGTCGGCCTCGCAGTTCGGGTCCGAGCAGCCGGCCGGCTCCAGGTCGATCCGCTGCACCGCGCCCCAGCCGATGGTGAGCACCACCTCGCGCGGCAGCCGGCCCGGGGAGTACGTCTCCGGGTTGGCCACCATCCGGCTCAGCACCACCGAGCCGATCCGGTCCAGCCGGACGCTCTCGGTCGAGGTGGTCGCGTACGGCACCGGGCTGGTCGCGTCGGCGGCCTGCTCGTCGGTGTGGCTGACCACGAACCTGCTCGGGGTGAGCACCAGCACGGTGACGTGCCGGCGGACCTCGTTGGCGTCGAAGGTGGTCTCCTGGTGGACCAGGTAGGAGCTGATCGGCTCGGGGCCCACCGCGGACTCCACGGCCTCGGACACCAGCGCCGGGTAGTAGCCACTGCGCTCGATCGCGGAACGCAGGTCCTGCGTGGTGGTGGTACCGGTCTTCGCCATAACTCCATCCTGGCATGCCCCGCCGACCCGGCGGGCTGGACTGCGCCGTACCGCCCCGGGCGGGAGTTCCCGAAGCGGGCGCAACCCAGGAAGGTTACAGCGTGCTCATGCTCCGCGGGCCCAGATCGGTCCGCGACGGCAATGGCGCCACCCGCACCGCGGCGCCCAGCACGGCCAGTCCGTGCGGTGCCACCACCACCGGCTCCAGCTCCACCGAGGCCACTTCCGGCAGGTCGTCGACCAGTTGGGAGACCCGCAGCAGCACCTCCTCCAGGGCGGCGGTGTCCACCGGGGCGGCGCCCCGCCAGCCGAACAGCAGCGGTGCCGCCCGGACCTCGCGGACCAGGCCGGCCACGTCCTGGTCGGTCGCCGGGATCAGCCGGTGCGCCACATCGCCGAGCAGTTCGGCCGGGGCGCCGGCCAGGCCGAAGGCCAGGATCGCGCCGACCGCCGGGTCGACCGTGGCGCTGATCACGGTGTCCACCCCGCGGGCGGCCATCCGCTGCACCACCAGCTCGGCCCGCGCGGCGCCGCCGAGCAGTTCGGCCAGCTCCCGGTGGGCGCGGCGCAGGCCGTCCTCGTCGGTCAGCTCCAGCCGGACGCCGCCGAGGTCGGGGCGGTGCCGCAGATGGGTGGCGGTGGCCTTGAGCGCGACCGGGTAGCCGAGCCGGTCGGCTGCCCGGACCGCCTCCTCCTCGGTCACCGCGGGCAGGGCGCGCAGGACGTCGATGCCGTACTTGTCGAGCAACTCGGCGGTCTGCTCGTCGGACAGGGTGAACCGGGCGCCGCCGGGCTGGGTGGCGGCCGCCGCCGCAGTGCTGGTGGCCAGCGCGGCCTCGACCAGGGCGCGGGCGGCGGGGGCGTCGATCCGGTCGAACTCGGGTACCCGGGCGGTCTGCTCGGCAGTCTCCGCGAGGCGTCGCCAGGAGCCGTAGCGCACGGCGTGCGCGAGGGCGCGCACGGCGCGTTCGGGGGCTGGGTAGGCGGGCACGGGGTGCTTGGCGGCCCGCAGCACCCCGGAGAGCTCGCCGAGCGCCAGGTGGATGAGGAGCAGCGGCTTGCCGACCCGGCGCGCGCTGTCGGCGGCGTGCAGCAGGCCCTCGCCGAGTGCCGGGTCGTCGGCCGCGAGCATCGGCTCCTCGCGCAGCGCCAGGCTGGGGCCGGCGATCGGCGGGATGGCCACCGCGATCACCGCGTCCACCGAGCCGTCGCTGAGCGCGGTCTCCAGCGCCACCCGGAAGTGCTCGCCGGTCGCGGCGGTGGTCAGGTCCACCGGCGGGTGCGGGCGCAGTCCGGCGCTGAGGCAGCTGTCGTAGGTGAGCAGGCCGAGCGAGTCGGAGTTGCCGACCACCGCGACCCGGGGCCCGGCGGGCAGCGGCCGGCCGGCCAGCAGTTCGCCGGTGTCCAGCAGCTCGGTGATGGTCGCCACCCGGATCACCCCGGCCTGCTGGAACAGCGTGTCCACGGTGGCGTCGCTCAGCCCGCTGGTGGCCGGCGGCACCGCGTGGCCGGGCGGCAGCGAGCCGGTGTGCCGGGCGCCCTTGACCACCACCACCGGCTTGGTGGTGGCGAGGCGCCGGGCGATCCGGGTGAACTTGCGCGGGTTGCCGAAGGACTCCAGGTAGAGCAGCACCACCTCGGTGGCCGGGTCCTCCTCCCAGTACTGCAACAGGTCGTTGCCGGAGACATCGGCCCGGTTCCCGACCGAGGCGAAGGACGAGACGCCGAGCCCGCGCTGGTGCGCCGCCTCCAGCAGCGCCACGCCGATCGCCCCGGACTGGCAGAAGATCCCGAACGGGCCGGTCTGCGGCAGCCGGGGTGCCAGCGAGGCGTTGAGCGGATGCTCCGGCGAGGTGGTGAGCAGCCCGAAGGCGTTCGGGCCGATCACTCGCATCCCGGCGGCCCGGGCCTGGCGCACCAGGGCCCGCTGCCGGTCGCGCCCGGCCGCCCCGGTCTCGGCGTAGCCCGCGGTGACCACCACCAGGCCCTGCACGCCGTGCGCGCCGCACTCGGCGACCACCCCGGGGACCACCTCGTCCGGCACCGCGACCAGGGCGAGGTCCACCGGCCCGGTGAGCTCGGCCACCGAGCGGTGCAGCGGCACGCCCTCCAGCTCGGTGCCGCCCGGCGCCCGGCTGTTGACGGCGTACACCGGCCCGGCGTACCCGCTGGCCAGTACCGATCGCAGCAGCGTCCGGCCCACCGAGTGCTCGTCCCTGGAGACCCCGATCACTGCGACCGAACGGGGCGTCAGCAGCCGCTGCACCGATCGCGCCTCGGCCCGGTGCTCGCGGGCCCGCATCACGGCGAGCGAGGCGGCGGTGGGTTCCAGGTCGAACTCCAGGTGCACCACGCCGTCCGCGAAGCTGCGCTTCTGGACGTAGCCGGCGTCGGTGAAGACCTTGGTCATCCTGCGGTTCTCGGGCAGCACCTCGGCGACGAACCGGCGGATCCCGCGCTCCTGGGCGACCGCGGCGATGTGCTCCAGCAGGACCGACGCGACGCCCCGGCCCTGGTGGGCGTCCTGGACCAGGAAGGCCACCTCGGCGTCGGTGCCGGTGTCGCAGGGGCGCCCGGTCTCGTCGATCCGGTCATAGCGCACGGTGGCGATGAACCTGTCGCGGACCACCACGGCCAGGGCGACCCGGTTGACGAAGTCGTGCTGGGTGAAGCGCCGCACGTCCTTCTCGGAGAGCCGCGGGTAGGGGGCGAAGAACCGGAAGTACTTCGACTCGTCGGAGACCTGGGCGTAGAAGTCGACCAGCCGCTGGGCGTCCGCGGGCACGATCGGCCTGATCCGTGCCGTACCGCCGTCGCGCAGCAGGATGTCGGCCTCCCAGTACGGGGGGTAGCCGAGGGCCTGGTCAGCGGCGGAGTGCTCCACAACCGCCAGGCTATCCGGCGGGGCGGCGACCTGCTCCCGTGGTGCCGGCCCGACGGGGTGGGACGCGCTTCCGGGACGCCATGCCAGAATGGTCTAGACAACGCTGTCGCAACCTGCACCATCGGAAAGGCACGTCATCATGGCTGAGCGCCGCGTCACCATCGGTTGGCCCGAGGGCCTGCACGCCCGTCCCGCCTCCGTCTTCGTCCGGGCGGCCGCCGCCGTGGGCGTGCCCGTCACCATCGCCAAGGCCGGCGGCACCCCGGTCAACGCGGCCTCGATGCTGGGCCTGCTGGCGCTCGGCGCCGAGGGCGGCGAGGAGGTCGTGCTGGCCTCCGACGCCCCCGAGGCCGACGCGGCGCTGGACCGGCTGGCGAAGATGGTCGAGCAGGGCCTGGACGAGCTGCCCGCGGCCTGAGCCCGTGACCGCGGCGGCGGCCCACTGCCCGGGCCGCCGCCGCGCGAAATCCACTACCGGACCGCCGCGCCGTTTTGCGATCATGCTCGGATGCCCGAACTGATATCCGAAGCACGCGACTTGACCACCGACGACGCCATTCTGGACTGGGCGACCCAGGGCTTCGCCCCCGGCGTGCGGGTCTGGACCCTGGACGGCGCGAACGCCGTCGCCTCCCCCGACCTCTCCGGCCGCGACCGGCTGGCGGTGCACGGCCCCGGCGAACCGCTGGCCGTCCTGATCCGCCACGTCTTCGCCGAACTGGGCACCAGCTACCGGCCGATGGGCGACCGCGCGCTGATCGAGCAACTGATCGACCTGCTCCCCGAACTGCGCCCGATCCCCCCGTTCCTGTGGATGGACGTGACCGGCGACTCACTCGCCACCCGGCCCGCCGCGCACTGGCTGACCCCGGGCGAGTACTCCGAGGCCGCCGAGCTGCTGGACCTGGCGATGCCCGACTCCTTCGCCCACCCGCTGCGCCCCGGCGCCACCCGCTGGGCGGGCGTGCGTGACGAGGCGGGCCGGCTGACCGCCGTGGCCTGCGAGGCCTGGAGCTCCCCGACCACCGGCTTCATGGCCGGCGTCGCCGCCCACCCGGAGTACGGGCGCGGGCGCGGACACGCGGAAGCCGCCTGCCGCCTGGTCCTCGACGCGCTGCTCCGCGCCAACGGCCGCGCCGCCCTGATGGTGCACGCGGACAACCCGGCCGCCATCCGCCTCTACCGGCGGCTCGGCATGGCGTCGCGCGAGCTGAGGGCGGCTCAGCACGTCGGTTGAGCTCAGTTCGGCGCCACCGGCATCGCGTCGAAGCCGTCGTAGAGGTAGGCGTAGACCTGGGCCAGGTACGCCGTCAGCTCCTCGACGTCCGGGAACGCGATGTAGGTGAGCCCGTACCACTGAGCGACCGTCAGGGGGCGGCTGCGGACGACGTGGATCAGGCCGGCCCGGATGGTCTCCCGGTAGTCCGGCCAGGCCGCGGCGAAGGTCTCCCGCAGCTCGCCCAGGTCGTCGGCCGCCTCCACCCCGAGCCACCCCGCGCAGAACCGCACGAAGCGGTGGTCCACGCCCGGTGCGTCCAGGCCCAGTTCGGCCAGCGGCACGGTGACCGGGTCGATCGCGCCGCCGGGGTAGGGGTAGGCGTCGGTCAGCAGCAGGTCGCCGCCGCGCTCCGGCCCCGGCCCGCCGGGCCGCAGCTCCGCGGTCGGACGGTAGACGCTGTAGACGAACCCGTCGGAGAAGTCGGCGTGCACATAGCCGACCTCACCGCCGGGCCCGTACGGCGCCTGCGGGTCGATGCCGAACCCGGTGGCCCAGCTGGTCCCGGCCGACGCGGGGCCGTACAGCTGCCGGAACGGCACGATCGGCGCCAGGTCGTGGTCCTTGAGCGCCGCCGCCCGCAGCACGTCGTCGGCCACCACCAGCGCCTCTTCCGAGTCGAAGCGGGTGGCCCAGGGGCCGCAGCGGGGCGGCAGCTCGTCACGAAGGGGCATCGGTCTGGATAACTCCGTCCTGGTCAGGGGCTGGGCGCGATCGGGTGGTCGGGGCGGTCGCCGAACACGTAGTCCCGCAGATCGTCCAGGAACCCGTACAGCTCGTCCTCGGTGAGGAAGTAGTAGCCGGTCAGCCTGAGCCAGGCCGCCGAGTCGGCCGGCCGCCGCTCGATCAGGTAGTCCAGGCTGCGCCGCAGTCGCTCGGCGAAGTCCTGGTCCTCCCGGGCCCAGTCGCGGGCCTGGTAGAGGTCGTCGATGATCTCCGGGTGGAAGCAGTTCCGGTAGAACCGCCGCAACTGCTCGCTCGACGCCCAGCCGGGGATGTCACTGCCGTCCCAGTCGGCCACTGCCACGATGTACTCCTCGACTCAACGGGACGGATTGTGCAGGTCGACCGGTTCCGGGAACATCGTATGCAGTTTGAACCCGCCGTTCCCGTCCGGGTGGTAGATGGCCTTGATCGTAGCGTCCGTGAAGTCGACCGGTCGGTACTGCACATTGCCGGCCGCGTCCAGCGGCTGCTTGGGATCGATGTAGTAGCCGCGGAACCGGCCCGTGTGGTCGCCCGGCCCCCAGGCGTCCTGCGGTGAGAACTCCACGACGTGCGGCGGGGTCTGCGGGATCCGGCCGCGGGCGTACTCGTCGGCGTACATGAAGCCCTCCTGGTCGTTGAAGGCCGTCGAGTACTTGTCGCACTTGTGCCTGCGCGGCGGCTGGCCGGGCTTCTGGTCGGCGTCCATGTAGAGGTCCGGCGGGGAGAGCTTCTTCCTGGCGTCCGGGCCGTGCAGCGGATCGATCTTGTCCTTGGAGATCACATAGCCGTTGGGATCGAACATCGGCGTCTGGTTGTTGGCGGGGCCGCCCATCACCGGGGTGCCGAGCCGGTCCTTCAACTGGTCGTCGTTCGCCTTCAGATGGCGGCCGACACCGTGCCCCTGCTTGTCGAGGCCGTCGATCCTGGTGGCGACCCGCTTCTGGTACTGGTCGCGCATCCCGTCATCGCCCAGCACCGTCTGCCCGGACTTGATCCTGATCGGGTCCTTCTCGCCCGCGGGCGGGCGGCGCAGGCTGCGGCGGATCCGCTCCTCCGCGTCGTCCAGGTTCTTCTTGGTGACCTCCAGGCCCTGCGCGATCGACCGGTGGCCGCCCTCCATCGCCTTCGACATGTCACCGACCATCGAGTCCATGATCGGCCGGACCGCCTTCTGCACCAGCTGGCCGTACTTGCCCTTGCCCAGCAGTCGCCCCCGGGTGGCCTCGTCGAGGTTGCTGGCGTGGCCGGCCACCCGGTCGGCATGCCCGTGCACCTGCTCCGCGGCGTTCCCCAGGTGCTCCGGGTGGGCCTGGAATCCCTTGCTCATGCCGCGTTCCCCTCACCGAGAATCGCCCCGTCGGTGGCCGCCGGACCCAGCGCCGCCTGCACGCCGTGGAAGACCAGCCCGGAGACCGCCTGCGCGATCGCCGCCTGGAAGGGCTCGATCGCGGTCGAGACCAGGTTGCCGATGATCTCCTGCTCGATCTGCTGCAGGATCCCGTTGACCAGCAGCTTGCCGCCCTCGATGATCGCCGCGTTGGCCGCCTCCGCGAGGCCCGCGGTGGCGATCGCCGCGGCCTGCTCGGCCGCGAACTCCACGGTCATCGAGATGAGTTCGGCGATCACCGACCCCTTGGCGACCACCACCGCGTCGGCCGCGACGTCCAACGCGTCGGCCAGCAGCCCGCAGTGGTCGATCAGCACCTTCATGTGGCCGTTCGAGGCCAGCGCCCAGCGCGCCACCATCGCCTCGTACGAGTCGCCTTGGTAGACCGCCCCGAGGTTCTGGACCACCGAGTGGGTGTCGTCGTGGGCCTCCTGGACGCCCTTGGCGTAGTCGCGGACGTGGTTGCCCCACTCGCGCAACTCGTCCTCGTCGATCTCCGGCCAGTTGAGGCCGATCAGGTTCATCACCCAGACCAAGTCGTCGGGCAGTTCGATCGACAACCCGGCCTCCTTTCATCCCCCGTGCGATAGCCTGACGAACCCTCATGGTGCCAGCCCGTTCCACCCCAGGGACGCCACCACCAGCAAATTCGGTTCTCCGGTCAGGCCTCAAGTGCCATGGTGGAGCGATGGATTCCAATGATCGCGCACGTCTCTCCGGATTCACCCACGCCCACCACCCGATCTGCGCACCGCTGAGCGACGACTCGGTCGCCGCCCTGCTGGGGCGCGCGGTGGCGACCGGCCAGGAGCGCATCCTGGATCTCGGCTGCGGCGAGGGCGCCTGGCTGCTCCGCGCACTGGCCGCGCACCCCGACGTCACCGCCGACGGGGTGGACATCAACGCCGGCGGCCTCACCACCGCCCGCCACAGCGCCGAACGGCTCGGCGTGGACCGCCGCCTCGGCCTGCACCACCAGCCGGCCGCCGATTTCACCGCCGCGCACCCCTACGACCTGGTGTTCTGCGTCGGCTCCACGCATGCCTTCGACGGCCTGCTCCCCACCCTCACCGCCGCCCGCCGCCACCTCGCCCCGGGCGGGCGGGTGCTGATCGGCGAGGGCTACTGGCAGCGCGAGCCCGACCAGGCCGCCCTGGACGGATTCGAGGCCACCCGCGAGGACTTCGACGACCTCCCCACCCTGGTCGACAAGGTCATGGCCGACGGCTGGGTCCCGGTCGCCGGCCACCAGAGCACCCAGGCCGAACTCGACGACTACGAGTGGGCTTGGACCGGCTCCCTCGCCGAGTGGGCCCTCGACAACCCGTCCGACCCGCTCGCCGCCGACGCCGCCCGCCTCGCCGACGAGCACCGCCACGGCTGGCTGCACGGCTACCGCGGCACCTTCGGCTTCGTCACCATGCTGCTGCGCCGCCAGGACTGATCAGATCCCGAGGCCTGACCCGACGATCCGCTCCCGGGCCCGCCGGACGCGCGGCGGCGGACACGGCACCAGATCACGCCGCATCCGCCGACCGCACCGCACCCCTTGGGGAGCATCTAGCGTTCAGGATGGTCGCGAGCGTGGCGGTGGAACCAGCGCGATGTCCAGGAAAACCACCGCTCGCGGCCAGTTGAGCCCCTCGGGGTGAAGCTCGAACACCTTCTGCAGCCCACTCACGGCCTTTCCCCTGTGAACGGACTGCTGCCCTTCACTGCCGTCCTGGGCATAGCCGCTCCCACACGGCTGACGGGTGCTGCTTCGGTTCATCAGATCCGATTCCACGCCTATCACCACGAAGCGCCTCACGCATCCTGGCCGCGTCCACCGGCCAGGCGGTGGAGCACGTCCGGTGGAGGGCCTTCCGGCACTCGCGAGCAGGGCCGGCACGGGGGACGATGGGAACGGTCGGCGGTGCCCCCGCCGCATGATCGCCGGGCACCGTGACTCCAGCCGCTGCTCGCGCAGGTCTCCGAGCTCCAGGTGGACGTTGCCGGGAGGGAGGGAGCATGAAGACGCCCAACGAAGCATCGGGCGCTCCAACTCCAGCAGCTGAACCAGCGGGGCTTCGAGGGGCCGGCCTCATGAGCGGCAGCACCCGCGCAGAACACGGCATCCGGCCCAGGAACCGGCTCTCGCCCCGTCAGGTCACCCGGATCGTGCTGCGGGTGGTGGGGTCGGTCGCCGCGCTGACGGCTCTGTACTACGCGCTGCCGCTGGACCGCTCCTCCCTTGCGGCTACCGTCACGACGCTGGTCACGGGGCTTGCGGCCTTCATCGTGCTGATCGTCTTCCAGGTGCGCCAGATCACCCGGTCACCGTTCCCGGTCGTGTCCGCGGTCGAGGCACTGGCCATCAGCGTTCCGTTCTTCCTGCTGCTGTTCGCCGGCACCTACGTGGCCCTGGCCGGGCTGTCCCCCGGGAACTTCGGCGGGCACCTGTCGCACACCGACGGCCTGTACTTCACCGTCACCGTGTTCTCCACCGTCGGCTTCGGCGACATCACCGCGAAGTCCGAGACCGCACGGCTGGTGGTCACCGCGCAGATGATCACCGACCTCGTCATCCTCGGCGTCGCGATCAGGGTCGTCGTGAGTGCCGTCCGACACGGCCGGCAGCGGAAGGCTCCGCACCAGCACCAGGAGGGACGATGAGCCGAGCCGGCAGGGCGGCCGGACGGAGCCGCAGCGGCCACCGCCCACGTCGGAGGGCCCTGGCGACGTTCGTCGACCGCGTGGGCCCCGAAGGGGCGGTCGTCCGCCTGGAATCGCGCCACCACCGCAAGCACCAGGAGCCGCCCGCCGGATCAACCTGGTGGGCTCCCACCTCCCGTGGTTGGTGGATCGCAGTCCTGTTCGCCATCGGATCACTGCTGTTCGCACTCGGGTCGATACCGGGCTATGCCGACGCCGTGGGAGCCCGCGGAGACGCCATCACCTACTTCATCGGCTCCCTGTTCTTCACCTCGGCCTCGTTCTTCTGCTACCGCGAGACGATCGACGCCGCCTCGCCGGCACTGAACCCCCACCGCCGGCGCTTCTTCACCTACCAGCCCGGCCGGATCGACTGGTGGTCCACCGCAGTGCAACTCGTCGGAACCGTCTACTTCAACATCAGCACCGGGCTCGCCATGGCCGACAACCTGTCCGCCCAAGCCGCACACCAGCACGTGTGGCGACCTGACGCAATCGGCTCCGTCTGTTTCCTGGTGGCCAGCACGCTGGCCTGGTACGAAGCCTGCCACGGCTGGCTCGCCTGGCACCCACGGACCTGGGCTTGGTGGATCACACTGGCCAACCTGATCGGGTCCATCGCGTTCGGCATCTCCGCCGTGGCCGGCTACATCAACCCGATCACCGGCCAGGTGCACAACATCGACCGAGCCAACACGCAAACCCTGATCGGCGCAGCGTGCTTCCTCGTCGGCGCCGTGCTGCTACTCCCCGAACGCACCGAGGAAAGCCACCGACGAGCACGCATTGAAGCTCCGGGGTGAGGACTGCTCCGGCTGGTTCGCAGTCAGCCCTTCACGCAGACCACCTGCTTGAGGTGCGCCACCACCTCGACCAGGTCGCGCTGCTGGTCCATCACCTTCTCGATGGACTTGTACGCGCCCGGAATCTCGTCGACCACGCCGGAGTCCTTGCGGCACTCCACGCCCCGGGTCTGCTCCTGCAGATCGCGGACGGTGAACTTCTTCTTCGCCGCGGTCCGGCTCATCTTCCGACCCGCGCCGTGCGACGCGGAGTTGAAGGAGGCCGGGTTGCCCAGGCCGCGGACGATGTACGAACCGGTGCCCATCGAGCCCGGAATGATGCCCAGGTCGCCGGAGCCGGCCCGGATCGCGCCCTTGCGGGTGACCAGCACGTCGACGCCGTCGTACCGCTCCTCGGCGACGTAGTTGTGGTGGCAGCTGATGACCTGCTCGAAGGCGACGTCGGCGCGCGGGAACTCGTCGCGGACGGCGTCCTGGAAGAGCGCCATCATCATGGCCCGGTTGTACTTCGCGTAGTTCTGCGCCCAGAACAGGTCGTTGCGGTAGGCCTGCATCTCCGGGGTGTCCGCGAGGAACACCGCCAGGTCGCGGTCGACGATGCCCTGGTTGTGCGACAGGCCGCGCGCCACCGTCATGTGGTGCTCCGCCAGCTCCTTGCCGATGTTGCGGGAGCCGGAGTGCAGCATCAGCCAGACCGAACCGGCGTCATCGAGGCAGAACTCGATGAAGTGGTTGCCACTTCCGAGCGTTCCCAGCTGCTTTGCCGCCCGCTCCTGACGGTCCTTGACCGCCGGGGTGATCGAGTCGAAACCGGACCACATCCGCTGCCACTGGGCCACCGGAAAGCCCTGCAGCTTGGCCGGGTCCAGCGGCGAGTCGTGCAGGCCACGGCCGACCGGGATCAGCCGCTCGATCCGGGAGCGCAGCCGGCTCAGGTCGTCCGGCAGGTCGCGGGCGGTGAGCGAGGTCTTCACCGCGCTCATGCCGCAGCCGATGTCCACCCCGACCGCGGCCGGGCAGACCGCGCCCTTCATGGCGATCACGGAGCCGACGGTGGCACCCTTGCCCAGGTGGACGTCGGGCATCACGGCCAGGCCGTGCAGCCAGGGCAGGGTGGAGATGTTGCGCAGCTGCTGCATCGCCGCGCCCTCGACGGTGGCCGGGTCGGCCCACATCCGGATGGGGCCCCGCGCGCCGGGTACCTCGGTGTACGACATGGTGAAACTGACCCCCAAAGGTCGATGGTTCAAGCGTAGGACTGCCACGCGAAGCTTCCGGCGTGGCTCGGGGAAGATCGGGAAAGCGGTGCGCTCAGGCGGTGGTTCGGGAGGGACGCGACGACCTCGGGGAGCGCTTTCGCACTGGCTCGACCCGCATGGTGACCGCCTCCTCTCCTGAACTCGACAACAGCCGCGCACCGCGACGGGGATATCAAACGACGAGGCCGATCGCAGGCGCAAGCGAAATATGCGAAGAGGCCCGGCGAGCCGTGCTCGCCGGGCCTCTTGGCGCTGCTTGACGCCGCTTGACGCCGTGTCAGCTGACGACCGTGACCTCGCCGATCCCCAGCGCCTTGACGTCCTCGGCGATCACCGAAGCGTCGCCGACCAGCACGGTGACCAGCCGGTCCGGCGGGAAGGCGGCGACCACGGCGGCCGTGGCGGCGGCGGTGTCCAGCTCGGCCAGCTGCCGGTAGACCTCCGCCTGGAAGTCGTCCGCCAGCTGCTGCTCGACCTGGTCGGCCAGGGTGGCGGCGACCGAGCCGGCCGTCTCGTACTTCAGCGGCGCGACGCCGACCAGGAACTGCACGGCCTCCTCCCGCTCGGCGTCGGTCAGGCCCTCGGCGGCCAGGGTGCGCAGGATGGCCCAGGTGTCGGCGAGCGCGGGGGCGGTGGAGGTGGTGTCCACCGAGCCGCTGATCGCCATCATGGCCTGGCCGGTGCCCTCGGCGTTGGAGCGCAGCGGCTGCGCGAAGGCCCGCACGCCGTAGGTGTAGCCCTTCTCCTCGCGCAGCACCCGGTCCAGGCGGGACGTGAGGGTGCCGCCCAGGCAGTAGGTGCCGAGGATCTGCGCGGACCAGGCGGGGTGGTGGCGGTCCGGCCCGACCCGGCCGATCAGCAGCTGGGTCTGCACCGAGCCGGGCCGGTCGACGATGATCACCCGGCCGCGGTCGTCGGCGGTCACCGAGGCGACGGTGCTGGGCGCGGCCTGGTCGCCGCTCCAGCGGCCCAGGGTGGACTCCAGCAGCTCGGGCAGCTCGATGCCGGCGAGGTCGCCGACGATCACCATGGTCGCCGTGGACGGGCGGACGTGGGCGTCGTAGAAGGCCCTGACCGCGGCCCGGTCGATCAGCTGCACCGTCTCGGCGGTGCCGGAGCGCGGCCGGGAGAGCCGGTCGTCGGCCGGGAACAGCTCGGCGTAGAGCGCCTTGGCGGCGCGCCGGGCCGGGTTGGCCTGCTCATGGACGATCTCGTCGAGCCGGTTGGCCACCAGGCGCTCGATCTCGTCGGCGGGCAGCGCGGGCGAGCGCAGCGCGTCGGCGAACAGGGTGAGGCCGCGCTCCAGGCGGGAGGCCGACACCTCCAGCACCGCCCGGATGCACGGGTGGTCGGCGTGCGCCTCCATGGTGGCGCCGGCCCGCTCCAGCTCGCCGGCGAACTGCTCGGCGGTGAGCGTGTCGGTGCCCTCGTTGAAGGCGCGGGCCAGGATGGTGGCCACCCCGTCGCGCCCGGCGGGCTCGGCGGCCAGCGGGGCGTCGATCAGCACCTCGATGGCGACCAGCTGCTGGCCGGGGCGGTGGCAGTGCAGCACGGTCAGGCCGTTGGCCAGGGTGAGCCGCTGCGGGGCCGGGAACGCCCAGGGGGTCGGGGTGCCGGGCTTGGGCTGCGGGTGGAACGTCATGGTGGGGGCGGCGCTCATGCTGCCTCCTCCTCATCGTCGGTGGAGGCGGCGACCGGCTCGTAGACCAGGACCGCGCGGTTGTCGGGACGCAGGCGGGCCGCGGCGACCGCGCGGACCTCCTCGGCGGTGACGTCGAGCACCCGGGCGACGGCGCCGTTGACCAGCTTGGGGTCGCCGAACAGCACGGCGAACCGGCAGAGTTCGTCGGCCCGGCCGGCGACCGTGGTGAGCCGGTCCAGCCACTCGCGCTCGACCTGCGCCTGGGCCCGCTCCAGCTCCTCCGCACTGGGGCCTTCGGCGGCGAACCGGGCCAGCTCCTCGTCCACGGCGAGCTCGATCTGGGCGATGGTGGCGTCCCCGGCGGCCTTGACGTCCAGCCAGCCGAGCGACGGGGCGCCGGCCAGCCGGAGCAGCCCGAAGCCGGCCGAGATCGCGGTGCGGTCGCGGCGGACCAGGCGGTTGTAGATCCGGCTGGACTCACCGGAACCGAGCACGGTCAGCGCCAGGTCGGCGGCGTCGGCCTCGCGGGTGCCGTCGTGCGGCAGCCGGTAGGCGCTCATCAGGGCGCGGGAGGGCACCTCCTCCTCGACCAGCTCGCGGACCTCGCGGCCGACCACCTCGGGCAGGCTGCCGTCGCGCGGCGGCTGCTTGCCGTCGTGCGCCGGAATGCTGCCGAAGTACTTCTCCACCCAGGCGATGGTCTGCTCCAGGTCGATGTCGCCGACCACCGAGAGCACCGCGTTGTTCGGCGCGTAGTAGGTGCTGAAGAAGGCGCGGGCGTCCTCCAGCGTGGCCGCGTCCAGATCCGCCATCGAGCCGATCGGGGTGTGGTGGTACGGGTGGTCCTCGGGGTACGAGAGCGCGGTCAGCTTCTCGAAGGCGGTGCCGTAGGGCACGTTGTCGTACCGCTGGCGGCGCTCGTTCTTGACGACGTCGCGCTGGTTCTCCATCGACGCCTCGTCAAGCGCGGCCAGCAGCGAGCCCATCCGGTCGGCCTCCAGCCAGAGCGCCAGCTCCAGCTGATGGGTCGGCATGGTCTCGAAGTAGTTGGTGCGCTCGAAGCTGGTGGTGCCGTTGAGCGACCCGCCGGCGCCCTGGACCAGCTCGAAGTGGCCGTTGTTGGAGACGTTGGCGGAGCCCTGGAACATCAGGTGCTCGAAGAGGTGCGCCAGCCCGGTGCGACCCTTCACCTCGTGGCGGGAGCCCACGTCGTACCACAGGCAGACCGCGGCTACCGGCGTCAGGTGGTCCTCGGAGAGCACCACGCGCAGGCCGTTGGCCAGGCGGTGTTCCGTGATGGCGATGCCTCCGGTGGAGGCGGGGGCCGGGTTGGCCATGCGCTCGGGTCCTTCCCATCGGTTCGGGGGTCGGGGGGAACGTCGGGGTCTGCAGTCCCCCATTGTGGTGCAACGCGTACGGTGCCGGGATGTGTCCGCGCGCGCCGGGCGTTCGCCAGGGGCGCAACGTGCTGGCGGGGACTGTCCGCGCGAGGGTCCACAATGGGGGGCGCCGTACCCCGGTGACGACATGTGAAGCAGAAGCCGCTGACAGACGCAAGGGAGCCCCGCCGCGATGGCCCGCCGCAGTTCGCCGACCCCGCCCGCCGGAGACTTCGAGGAGCGGATCCTCGACGTCGACGTCGTGGACGAGATGCAAGCTTCCTACCTGGAGTACGCCTACTCGGTGATCTACTCGCGGGCCCTTCCGGACGCGCGGGACGGCCTCAAGCCGGTGCACCGCCGGATCCTCTACCAGGCCAATGAGATGGGCCTGCGCCCGGAGCGGGCGCACGTCAAGTGCGCCCGCGTGGTCGGCGAGGTGATGGGCCGGCTTCACCCGCACGGGGACGCCTCCATCTACGACTCGATCGTGCGGATGGCGCAGCCGTTCTCGATGCGGGTGCCGCTGATCGACGGTCACGGGAACTTCGGCTCGCTGGGCAACGACGACCCGCCGGCCGCGATGCGGTACACCGAGTCGCGGCTGACCGCGGCGTCGATGGCCCTGGTGGAGTCGATCCACGAGGATACGGTCGACTTCGCGCCCAACTACGACGGCGCCGAGCAGGAGCCGGTGGTGCTGCCGGCCGCCTTCCCCAACCTGCTGGTGAACGGCACCACCGGCATCGCGGTCGGCATGGCGACCAACATGCCGCCGCACAACCTCTCCGAGGTGGTGGCCGCCGCCCGGCACCTGATCAAGCATCCGAACGCCGACCTGGAAACCCTGATGCGGTTCGTCCCCGGTCCCGACCTGCCCACCGGCGGCCGGATCGTGGGCCTGTCCGGGATCCGCGACGCCTACGAGACCGGCCGCGGCACCTTCAAGATCCGCGCCACCACCTCGATCGAGAGCGTGACGGCGCGCCGCAAGGGCATCGTGGTCACCGAGCTGCCGTTCACGGTCGGCCCGGAGAAGGTGATCGGCAAGATCAAGGACCTGGTCAACGCCAAGAAGTTGCAGGGCGTCGCGGACGTCAAGGACCTGACGGACCGCGAGCACGGCCTGCGGCTGGTGATCGAGGTCAAGAACGGCTTCGTGCCGGAGGCGCTGCTGGAACAGTTGTACAAGCTGACCCCGCTGGAGGAGACCTTCGGCATCAACAACGTGGCGCTGGTCGACGGCCAGCCGCTGACCATGGGCCTCAAGGAACTGCTCGAGGTCTACGTCGACCACCGCTTCGAGGTGGTCCGGCGGCGCAGCGACTTCCGCCGCCGCAAGCGGCAGGAGCGGCTGCACCTGGTCGAGGGCCTGCTGGTCGCGCTGCTGGACATCGACGAGGTCATCGCGCTGATCCGCAGCAGCGACAACGCGCAGCAGGCCAAGGAGCGCCTGATGGAGCGCTTCTCGCTGTCGGAGATCCAGACCGCCTACATCCTGGACACCCCGCTGCGCCGGCTGACCCGGTTCGACCGGGTGGAGCTGGAGGCCGAGCAGGCCAAGCTGATCTCCGAGATCGCCGAGCTGACCGAGATCCTGGACTCGGACACCAAGCTGCGCAGTGTGGTCTCCAGTGAACTGGCCTCGGTGGCCAAGCAGTTCGGCACCGAGCGGCGCACCGTGCTGCTGGAGGCCGGGGCACTGCCGTCGGCCTCGCTGGCGGTGCCGCTGGAGGTGGCGGACGACCCCTGCCGGGTGCTGCTCTCCTCCACCGGCCTGCTGGCCCGCACCGCGGACGGCGAGCCGACCACCCAGGGCGAGACCAGGTCCAAGCACGATGTGATCGTCTCCGCGGTGGCGGCCACCGCCCGGGGCGACGTCGGCGCGGTGACCTCGGCCGGGCGGGTGCTGCGGCTGCCGGTGATCGACCTGCCGGCGCTGCCGCCGCAGGCCCAGCTGTCGCTGGCCGGCGGAGCGCAGCTCAGCGAGTTCCTCAAGTTGGGCGCGGACGAGCGGCTGATCGCGCTGACCACGCTGGACGAGTCCTCGCCGGGTCTGGCGCTGGGCACGGTGCAGGGCGTGGTCAAGCGGGTGGTGCCGGAGTGGCCCGCCAACAAGGACGAGTTCGAGGTGATCGCGCTCAAGGACGGCGACGAGCTGGTCGGCGCGGTGGAACTGCGCACCGGCGAGGAGGACTTGGTCTTCATCACCACGGACGCCCAATTGCTGCGCTACCCCTCCTCGCAGGTGCGGCCGCAGGGCCGGCCGGCCGGCGGGATGGCCGGGATCAAGCTGGCGGAGGGGGCCCGGGTGCTCTCGTTCACCGCGGTGGACCCGGCGGCCGACGCGGTGGTCATCTCGGTGGCCGGCGCCTCCGGGACGCTGACCGGCGAGGCGCAGTCCAGCTGGAAGCTGACCCCCTTCGATCTCTACCCGCGCAAGGGCCGGGCCACCGGCGGGGTGCGCTGCCAGCGCTTCCTGCGCGGCGAGGACTCGTTGGCGTTCGCCTGGGCGGGCGCGGCGCCGGCCCGGGCGGCGGCGGCCAACGGGGCGCCGGTCGCCCTGCCGGAGCGCGATCCGCGCCGGGACGGGTCGGGCACCCCGGTGGCCAAGGCGATCGCCGCCGTCGCCGGACCGGCCTGAAAACCCATGGGTCACCCTGCCGCCCAGCGGTAGGGTGACCCCGATGATCACTTGTACGAATCTGTCGAACGAGCTGGCCGAGCCACTGGCGGCCACCGCGGCCACCGCGCCCACCTGGCTGCTGATCGAGCAGTCCGGCCCCTGGGGGGCCAAGGCGCTGACCGAGAGCCACCTCGATTCCGAGCTGGGACGGGCGCTGGACGCCGCCGCGGCCGGCAGCGGGGTGCGGATCGCGCTGATCCGCCGCCCGGGGCGGCATGCCGACGATCGGCCGGCGGCCGGCCACCAGGTGATCGTGGCGCACACGGTGCCCGGCCGGGGGTGGGTCCGGCGGGCCGAGGTGGCCTCGCCGGCGGAGCTGCTGGAGCTGGACTTCGGCGCGCTCGGGGCCGGTGAGCACGGCGGGTTCGGCGACGCGCACCACGGCGGTCCGCTGGCCCTGGTGTGCACCAACGGCCGACGGGACCGCTGCTGCGCGCTGCTCGGCCGACCGCTGGCCGCCGAGCTGGCCGCCGCCGGGCACACCGAGGTGTGGGAGGTCACCCATCTGGGCGGGCACCGCTTCTCCCCCACCATGCTGGTGCTGCCCTACGGCTACGCCTACGGCCGGCTGACCGACACCAGCGCCAAGGAGGTGCTGGCCGCCACCGCCGCCGGGCAGACCCTGCCGCAGTTCTCCCGTGGGCGCTCCTGCTGGGACCGGCCGGGCCAGGCCGCCGAGCACGCGGTGCGCGAGCTGACCGGCGAGCACGCGGCCGACGCCCTGACGGTCCGTCAGGACGTGCTGGACGGCGGGGGTTGGCGGGTCGTCGTGACGCATCGGGACGGCCGGGCCTGGTCGGTCGAGGTGGTCCAGGGGCGCAGCGAACCGCCCCGTCCGGAGAGCTGCGGCAAGGCCCCGGGCACCCCGGCGCGGATGGACGTGCGGTCGCTGACCGTCCTCTGACTCACCGTCTCCTCACTGAGCGTCATCGCTCCAACGGCGCACTTCACCGGAGCGCGGTGGCGCACGGCTGCCTAGCGTGGCGGCCGTGGGACCACCCCACTCGCGCGGCCTCCGTACCCGACCGGAAGCCGCGGTGCTGCGCGGCAGCGGCCCCGGTCACGGGGCCGGCCGCCGTCCCGGCCGACCGGCCGGGCGCACGGAAGGATGCGACCGGAGATGAAGCCGAAACAGAAGTGCCCCGCGGTCCCCGTCGACCCGGCGGTCCAGGACGCCGCACATGCCGGCCGTGGCGGTCGGCTGTGCCGTCGATTAGGCCTGACCGCCGCGCTGGTGGCCGGCGCCGGCTCGATCGTGCTGGGTGCCGACCTGGCGCAGGCCGCGCCCGTCGCCGTCGCCTCGGCCGCCCGGCCGGGCCTGGTCAGCGCCGACGACGCGACGCCGGCCGGTGCCCAGGCGGCGACCGATGACTCGTCGTCGACCGACGTCACGGCGACAGCGGACGACACGACGGCGGGCGACGTGACGGCGGGCGACGACTCGGACTCCGTCCCGGTTGCCGACGACCGGAGTGACGACGAGCAGGGCGGCGACAACCAGGGCGCCGACGACCAGGCCACCGATGACCAGAACGCGGACGTGCAGGGCAGCGACGTGCAGAACGCCGACGACCAGGCCGCTGACGACCAGAACGCCGACGTGCAGGGCAGCGACGTGCAGAACGCCGACGACCAGGCCACCGATGACCAGAACGCCGACGTGCAGGGCAGCGACGTGCAGAGCGCCGACGACGGCAGCGCCACCGACTCCACCGCGAGCGGCGACGACAACGGCGGCGGGGAGATCCACCAGGGCTGGGACGGCTCGGTCTACTGGTTCCACAACGCCGCCGGCGAGTGGCGCTACACCAGCCACCGCGACATCTACCTGAACCGGACCGGTTCGACCCCGGACCACCGCCGCTCCATGTCGCCGAACAAGGGCTCCGCCGGTGCGCACTCCGCCACCGCCTCCCACGGCTCGGTCGAGGCGGCCGTGAAGTTCGCCCTCGCCCAGATCGGCAAGCCGTTCGTGCTGGGCGCCACCGGCCCCAACGCCTACGACTGCTCCGGTCTGATCCAGCGGTCCTTCCGCCAGGCCGGCATCTCGCTGCCGCGGGTGGCCAACGACCAGTACGCGGCGACCACCCCGATCGGCGCGAGCCAGCTGCGCCGCGGCGATCTGCTCTTCTGGTCGTACGACGGCAACGCCCGCGGGATCCACCACGGCGCCATCTACCTGGGCGACGGCACCTATGTGGAGGCCCCCAGGGCCGGCGCCAACGTGCGGATCCACAAGCTCACCCGCGGCTACTGGCCCTCCCAGATGGGCCGTGCCTGACCGTCATCGGCGGGACCGTCCATGATCGGGACGCTCCTTGAGCGGAACCCTCCTTGAGCCGTATCGCGCAGCGCGGGGCCCGGCGCCGAACGCGCCCGCCGGGCCCCGCCGCGGGCCGGCTCAGCGCCGGGCCGCCACCCGGTACCGGTGCTCCGGCCGGCCCGTGCTGCCGTACCGCAGCTCCAGCCGGACCAGGCCCTCGCGCACCAGGTACGAGAGGTAGCGCTGGGCGGTGGCCCGGGAGACGCCGGTGCGCTCGGCCACCTGGCTGGCCGACAGGTCGCCCGGCTCGCCGCGCACCGCGGCCAGCACCACGGAGAGCGTCGGCGCCGAGTGGCCCTTGGCGGGCACGGCCGGCAGCGTGGCCGGCCGCACCGCGCTGAACAGCGCGTCCACCTCGGCCTGGCCGTGCTCGCCTCCCTCGTCTTCCAGCGCCGCCATCCGCTCGCGCAACTCCCGGTAGCCGTCCAGCCGTTCGGCCAGCGCGGCGAACCCGAACGGCTTGACGAGGTAGCCGGTGGCGCCCAGTTGCATGGCCGCCCGCACCGAGGCGGTGTCCCGGGCGGCGGTGATCACCAGGGCGTCCGGGCGTCCGCCGGTGCCGGCCGCGGTCAGTGTGCGCAGCACCTCCAGGCCGCTGCCGTCGGGCAGGTAGACGTCGAGCAGCAGCAGGTCGGGGGCCAGCTCTGCGACCGCATCGACGGCCGCGGCGACGCCGGCGCGCTGGCCGACCACCTCGAAGCCGGGCACCCGGGCGACATAGGCGGCATGGATGGCGCTGACCCGGAAGTCGTCGTCCACCACGAGGGTTCTGATCACCGGACGGCCTCCAGTTCACGCGATGCGGACGGGTCACGGGGTTCCCCCAGGTCACGGGGTTCGGACAGGTCACGGGGTTCCCCCAGGTCACGGGGTTCCGCCAGGTCGCCGGTCCGCGGGAGCACCGGCGCCACCGTGAAGACCGCGCCCAGCGGCGCCGGGTCGAGGTCGGGCAGCGGGAACCGCACGGTGAAGACGGCCCCCGGCCCCTCGCTCACGGTGATCGAGCCGCCGTGCCGCTGCACCAGCCGATGCACCAGGGCCAGCCCCAGGCCGCGCCGGGCGGTGCCGCGATCCGGGCTGGTCGACCAGCCGTCCTCGAAGATCTTCTCGGCGGCGCCCGGCGGGATGCCCGGCCCGGTGTCGGCGACCCGCAGCAGGATCTCCCGCTCGCTCTCCAGCAGGCTCAGCCGGACCTCGCCGCCGCCCTGCCCCTGCGTCGCCTCCACGGCGTTGTCCAGCAGGTTGCCGACCACGGTGAGCAGCCGGCGCAGATGGCCGGGCTGCTCGCCGAGCCGGGAGGCCTGGTCCAGCACGATCCGCACCCCGCGCTCGGCGGCGACCGTGGTCTTGGCCACGATCAGCCCCACCAGCAGCGGGTTGGCGATCCGGTCGCGGACCTCCTCGGCCATCGGCTCGCCGGCCCGGCCCAGTTCCGTCGCGTACTCCAGTGCGGCCTCGTGCTCGCCGAGCTCCAGCAGGCCGGCCAGGGTGTGCAGGCGGTTGGCGAACTCGTGCTGCTGCGCCCGGAGCGCATCGGTCAGCCCGCGCACCGAGTCCAACTCGCGGAGCAGGCCCACGAGTTCGGTGCGATCCCGGACGGTCACCACCGCGCCCAGTTCACGGCCGTGCAGGATCACCGGCATCCGGTTGACGGCCAGGCAGTGGCTGTCGGTCAGCACCGTCAGGTCGGTGCCGGTCAGCGTGCCGTCCAGGGCCCGGCGCAGCCGGCCGTCCGGGAGCAATCGGTCCAGCCGGGAGCCGAGCGCGGTGCCCAGGCCGAGCAGCCGGCGGGCCTCGCCGTTGACCACGGTGACCCTGCCGGCCGGGTCGAAGGCGAGCACGCCCTCCTTGATGCCGTGCAGCATCGCCTCGCGGTCCTGCAGCAGGCCGGCGATCTCCTCCAGTTCCAGGCCGAAGGTGGAGCGCTTGAGTCGGCGGGCCAGCACGTAGGAGGCGATGGCGCCGACCGCGAGGGCGGTCGCGGCGAACAGCGCGAAGGTGGACAGCTCATGGCGCAGCTGGCCGAGTACGTCCTTCTCCGGGATGCCGACCGAGACCTCGCCGATCACCGCTCCGGTCGGACCGCGCAGCGGGGCCTTGGCGTTGGCGGACCGGCCGGTGTCGCCGTTGTCCAGGCCGGTGGTGGGCTGTCCGTCCAGCACCGCGAGGGGCTCGGAGACCTTCCGGCCGATCAGCTCCGGGTGCGGGTGGGAGTGCCGGATCCCGTCGAGGTCGATCACCACCACGTAGCTGGCCTTGGCGGAGTCCTTGATCCGGTCGGCCGCGGCCTGCACCGTGCCGTCGGGGTCGCCGTTCGCCATGGCCGCGCGGATCGCCGGGTCCTGCGCGGTGACCTGGGCGATGGCCAGTGCCCGCCGCTCGTACTCGCGGTCGAGCTCGCCGCGCTGGGCGTAGGCGAGCAGCACGAAGCCGATGGCGCTGGTGATGGCGAGGATGATCAGCTGGCTGACCAGGATCCGGGCCGACAGCTTCCGGCCCTGCCCGCGTCGGACCATCCGGCCCACCTCCGTTTTCCTCGGTACCCGCTGCTCCCCCCATCGCTGCCGCGTCCCGGAAGTGTGCCTGCTCCGCCCGGCTTTGCCCACCCCCTGGGCCGTGCGCAGAACGAGCAGAACTCGGCGGAACGCGGGGAAGTCGCAGAACGCTCGCAAGACTCCCGGCCATGCGGGGGCCGGTCCTACCGTCTGCTCACCCCACGAAACACCCCCGAAACACGATGGGAGAGGAGACGGTGTCGATGGCTGTGCGAAGCGGCACCGCGGCGAGCCCGGCCACCGGCCGGACCGACCGCGCGGACGCCCGGATCGAGCTCTCGGGCGTCACCAAGCGCTTTCTGACCCCGAGCGGCGAGGCGTTCACGGCGATCCGGGACGTGACCTTCGAGGTCGAACCCGGCCAGTTCTGCGCGGTGGTCGGACCCACCGGCTGCGGAAAGTCCACCACGCTGAGCCTGGTCTCCGGGCTGGACCGGCCCAGCGAGGGCTCGGTGCGGGTCGGTGGCCGGGAGGTCGACGGCATCACCGAGGGCATCAGCTTCATGTTCCAGGCGGACGCGCTGCTGCCCTGGAAGACGGTGCTCGGCAATGTCGCGATGGGCCCGATGTTCCGGGGCGTGGCGAAGAAGCAGGCGCTGGCCTCGGCCCGGGACTGGCTGCGCCGGGTGGGCCTGGCCGGGTTCGAGGACCACCACCCGCACCAGCTCTCCGGCGGCATGCGCAAGCGGGTGGCGATGGCCGCGGCACTGATCAACGAGCCGAAGATCCTGCTGATGGACGAGCCCTTCGGGGCGCTGGACGTGCAGACCAAGGCGATCATGTCGAACGAACTGATCGGCTTGTGGGAGCAGTTGCGTCCGTCGGTCGTCTTCATCACCCACGACCTGGAGGAGGCCGTCGCGCTGGCCGACCGGGTGGTGGTGATGACCTCGGGTCCGGGTTCGGTGAAGGCGGTCTACGACATCGACCTGCCCCGGCCGCGCGGCTCGGTGCAGGACATCCGGTTCCAGCCGCGGTTCCTCGAACTCCACCACCAGATCTGGGCGTCGCTGCGCGAAGAGGTCGAGCGCGCCTATGCACGCACGACGGGAGAGACTTCATGAGCGAGCGCAGCGAGCTCATCATCAAAAAGTGCGCGTGGGCGAATGCCTCCGCCGAGCTCTGCGAGGTGGGCGCATGAGCAGCGTGTCCGACGCGGCGCCGGTCACCGAGCAGCCGAGCGGCAAGCGCGCCACCGCCCCCGGGGTGCGGTTGGTGCGGCGGCGCAAGCTGCTGGTGCTGGCGGCCCGGCTCGGGGTGGCCGTGCTGGCCATCGGCGGTTGGCAACTGGTCACCACGATCGGCTGGTTGGACCCGTTCTTCTTCGGGCAGCCGAGTGGGATCGCCAGTCGGCTCGGCGACTTCTTCAGCCAGGGCGACCAGGCCACCGAGTTCGGCTCGTTCTGGGCCCAGATCGCGACCACCTTGCGGGAGGCGGTGTTCGGCTTCGCGCTGGGCGCGGTGGCCGGGGTGGTGTTCGGCGTGGCGCTGGGGCAGAACCGGTTCCTGGCCGAGGTGTTCGGCCCGTACATCAAGATCGTGAACGCGATTCCGCGCATCGTGCTCGGCTCGATCTTCGTGGTCGCCTTCGGGATCGGCGAGACGCCCAAGGTGCTGCTGGCGGCGGTGCTGGTGTTCTTCGTGGTCTTCTTCAACGCCTTCCAGGGCGTGCGCGAGGTGGACCGGAACATCCTGGCCAACGCCCGGGTGCTGGGCGCCTCTCCGCTGCAGATCGTCCGCCATGTGGTGGTGCCGTCGGCGCTCACCTGGATCATCGCCAGCCTGCACACCGCCTTCGGGTTCGCCATCGTCGGCGCGCTGGTCGGCGAGGTGCTCGGGGCCCAGAGCGGGCTCGGCCTGGTGATCAAGACGGCGCAGAACAACTTCGACCCCAACGGAGTGTTCGCCACCATGGCGGTGATCGCGGTGATCGCGCTGACCGCCGAGTGGCTGATCACCCGGCTGGAGCGGCGGCTGCTCTCCTGGCGTCCGCCGGCTTCCTCGGAGAGCCCGGCCATCTGACCGCTGCCGCCCGCCCCCGCGGCGCTCCTCCCCTCCCCCACCCCCCGCAGTGCTTCGAAAGGAACGTGGCAGCCATGCTCACGCGGACCCTCACCCGCTCCCTGGCCGGCGCCCTGGCACTCGCCGCCGGCCTCGGCCTCACCGCCTGCTCCAGCTCCGGTGGTTCGGCCGGCGGCGAGCCGACCGTCAAGCTGATGGTCGGCGGCATCGACAAGCAGATCTACCTGCCGTACCAACTCGCCCAGCAGCTCGGCTTCTACCAGAAGTACGGCGTGAAGGTGGTGCTCAGCACCGAAACCGACGGCGGGGTCGGCGCGGAGGACGCGATGGCCTCGGGCCAGGTCGACATGGCCGGTGCCTGGTACGTGCACACCATCGACTTCCAGGTGAAGGGGAAGGCGGTGGAGGACATCGTCAACCTCTCGGGTGCGCCCGGCGAACGTGAGATGTGCACCACCAAGAGCGGGGTCCACTCGGCGGCCGACTTCGCGGGCAAGACGGTGGGCGTCACCGACCTCGGCTCGGGCACCGACACCCTCACCCAGTTCCTCGCCGGGCAGAGCAATCTGAAGACCGACCAGTACAGCCGGATCGGGGTCGGCGCCGGGTCCACCGCGGTCGCGGCGCTGCAGAACGGCAAGGCCGCCTGCGTGATGACGACCCAGCCCACCGTGACGGCCATCCAGAAGAAGAACCTCGGCTACTCGGCGATCGACCTGGCCACCACCGACGGCGCCAAGCAGGCGATGGGCGGCACCTGGCCGTCGGCCGGCGTGCTGGCCAAGACCGACTGGGTCAACTCGCACAAGGACGCCGCGCAGCGGGTGGTCAACGCCCTGGTCGCCACCATGCACTGGATCGACACCCACTCGGCCGCCGACATCGCGGGCGCCCTGCCGTCGAGCTTCGTCTCCAACGGGACCGTCACCAAGGACGATTACATCAGCGCGCTGACCCAGGACAAGGGCCAGTTCTTGCCGGACGGGCTGATGCCGGCCGGCGGTCCGAAGACGGTGCTGGCGACCGAGAAGCTGGTCGGGGTGAAGACCGACCAGGTCAACCTGGGCACCACCTTCACCAATGAGTTCGCGATCGCGGCCAACAAGACCGAGGGGTTCACCACCACCACGACCCCGGCCGACTCCAACGGCTGACCGCCCGCACGGAGTCGCACTGAACGCCGTGGACCCCGGACGCGCCCCACCGCGCCCGGGGTCCACGGTCACACCGGTCGGCCCGCGGTCAGACCGCGCCGGCTCCGGTGAGCGAACGGACCTCCAGCTCCGCGAACTTGTCCGGGTCCGCCTTCTCCTCGCCGCTGACGGTGCCGATCCAGCCGAGCAGGAAACCCAGCGGGATCGAGACCAGGCCCGGGTTCTCCAGCGGGAACCAGTGGAAGTCCACGCCGGGGAACATCGCGGTCCTGGCGCCGGAGACCACCGGCGAGAAGAACACCAGCACCAGCGCCGGCACCAGGCCGCCATAGGTCGCCCAGCAGGCACCGCGGGTGGTGAACCGGCGCCAGAACAGGTTGTAGACCAGGGTCGGCAGGTTCGCCGAGGCGGCCACCGCGAAGGCCAGCGAGACCAGGAAGGCCACGTTGAGCCGCTGCGCGTAGAGGCTCAGCACGATCGCCAGACCGCCGATCAGCACCGCCGAGATGCGCGCCATCACCACCTCCTGACGCTCCGTCACCGGCGGCTTGTTCCGACTGCGGAAGGCCTGGGCGTAGAGGTCATGGGCGAACGAGACCGAGGAGGCCAGGGTCAGGCCGGCCACCACCGCGAGGATGGTGGCGAAGGCGATGGCCGAGGTGACGGCGAAGAACAGCGTGCCGCCGGTGCTGCCCTCACCGCCGCCCAGATTGAGCGCGAGCAGCGGAACGGCCGTGTTGCCCGCCGGATTGGCGGTCTTGACGGCCCTCGCGCCGACCAGCGCGGTGGCCCCCAGACCCAGCACGACGGTCATCAGGTAGAAGCAGCCCACCATGCCGATCGCCCAGATCACGGAGCGCCGGGCGGCCCGGGCGGTGGGCACGGTGTAGAAGCGGGACAGGATGTGCGGCAGGCCGGCGGTGCCCAGCACCAGGGCCATGCCGAGGCTGACGAAGTCCAGCCGGCTGGTGGTCGACTCGCCGTACAGCAGGCCCGGCTCCAGATAGCGGTCCCCGGCCGGGCTGCCGTGGGCGGCGGTCTGCATCAGGTCGGCCAGGTTGAAGTGGAACCGGACCAGCACCCAGGCGGTGAGCAGCACCGCGCCGGTCATCAGCATCAGCGCCTTGACGATCTGGATCCAGGTGGTGGCCCGCATGCCGCCGATCGTGACGTAGATGATCATCAGACCGCCGACTGCGACGATGGTCCAGGTCTTGGCGGCCGCGCCGGTGGTGCCGAGCAGCAGGGCGACCAGGCTGCCGGCCCCGACCATCTGGGCGATCAGGTAGAGCAGGGTGACCACCACGCTGGCGGTGCCGGCGGCGGCCCGCACCGGGCGCTGGCGCATCCGGGTGGCCAGCACATCGGCCAGGGTGTAGCGGCCGGTGTTGCGCACCAGCTCGGCCACCCACATCAGCACCACCAGCCAGGCGACCAGGAAGCCGATGCTGTAGAGCATGCCGTCATAGCCGTAGAGGGCGATCAGACCGGTGACGCCGAGGAAGGAGGCGGCGGAGAGGTAGTCCCCGGAGAGCGCGATGCCGTTCTGGAACGGGCCGAAGTCGCGACCGCCGGTGTAGAAGTCCTCCGCCGCCTGGCCGCGCCGGCCCACCCAGAGGGTGATCGCCAGGGTCATCACGACCACCAGCGCGAAGAGCACGACGGCCAGGTTGTGGTGCGACCCGTCGACCGGGGGCTGGGTGTGCGGGAAGGGCGGCAGCACGGTGGCAAGCGGGGTACCGGAGCCGCTGAACTGAGGAAGTTGGTTCATCGAAGCTGGTCCTGAGTGTCCCAGCGCAGACCGAGAGCGGCTCGGTCACGCTTGGTGCGGGCATTGCGGGCGTAGAGCCAGGTGATCACGAAGGTGGAGGCGAACTGCAGGAGTCCCAGCAGCCAGGCCACGCTGAACGGGCCGGCCAACTGAGTGCGCATCAGACCGGGGGCCGCCGCCAGGACGGTGACGTAGAACAGGTACCAGCAGACGAAGGCCGCGGTGGCGGGGAAGACGAAGCGGCGGTGGCTGCGCCGGATCTCCTGGAACGCCTGGCTCTGCTGGACCTCCCGGTAGACCTCGGCGGCCACCGGGTCCTGCTCCCGATCCTCCGAGAGGCTGCCCGGCGAACCCGGCACCCCGCTCGGGCGCTGGGCCGGGATCGCCGAGGTGGTCCCGGTGGACTCGGCGGGCTCGGCGGACTCGGTGGACAGCACCGACCGGGCGGATTCGTCCGGCTCGGCGAAGGCCGTCGAACCGGTCCGCTGCGATCTACCTCCGGTCGGGCGACCGGTGGTCTGGGCGGTCAGCGGCGAGTCCGGACGGGTAGCCGGCGAACCGGACTCATGAAGGGACTCATGCCTGAGCTCATGAGCGGGCTCATGAAGGGAGTCGTGAAGGGAGTCGTGCATGAGCTCTCGAATGGGCTCGCGCATGAACTCGTGCATGAGCTCATCAATGGGCTCATGAATGGGCTCGTTAACGGGCTCCCCGGGGAAGCCGGAGGACCGTTGATCGGTTTCTTCGGAACCGATCGCGCCGGAGCCCGACCACCAGTCGAACTCTTGCCCCTGCCGGGGCGGACGACCGGCCGATCCGGTGACTTCGTGCTGTGCCAATGCTGCTCCTGGCCCGGGATGCGCCACCGAGCGGTGGGCGTAGGTATCGGCACCGGGCACTCCGGACGACCCGCCCCGAAGATCCATTCGGCGTACCGACGGCGCCCTGACGGAACCATGATGTCGTGTCAGAAAGCAGAAACCGGCATTCAGGCAGGCTATTCACTCGATGTAGTGAGGCTAGTCTGCCCGCGAACTCCGAGAAATGCCGTGGCGGAATGCATAACTGACCGCCTGTGCCCGATCTCGCACGGCAGTCTTGGCAAATAGGTTGTTGATATGCGTTTTTACCGTGGCCGGACTGACGAATAGCGCGGCGGCGATCTCCGCATTCGACAGACCGTCGGCGATCAAGGCCAGGACCTCTGCCTCACGGACCGTCAGCCCGTCCGGGAGCGCGCCCGGTTGGAACGCCGGACCTGCCGCAGCCGCGGCACCGGCGGGCGTGGCCGGCCCACTGCTCGGAGGCGTCGACGGCCCGGCGGCGGGGTGCGGCGTCCCCCGCGTGGTGGCCGGGTGTGCCGGGTCCGGCGCGGGTGCGGCCGACCCGCTCGGCGCAGCGGTGCCGGGCGGTGCGGAGAACCGCTCCAGCAGCCGCAGTTGGACCTGCGGGGAGAGGCCGGCCGCGCCCGCCCGGACGTCCGCGATCGCCCGGGCGATCTCCTCGGCTCCGGCGTCCTTGGTCAGGTAGCCGCGGGCGCCCGCCTGGAGCGCGGGGAAGAGCGAGTCGTCGTCGGCATAGGTGGTCAGCACCACCACGTCGGTGCCCGGGTGCTCGGCACGGATCCGGCGGGTCGCGGCCACACCGTCGCAGCGCGGCATCCGAAGGTCCATCAGCACGACGTCCGGAGCGAGTTCGGCGACCAGGCGCACCGCCTCCTCACCGTCCGCGGCGGCGCCGACCACCTCGATCCCCGGCAGCAGTCCGAGCAGCATCACGATGCCCTCGCGCACCACGGTCTGGTCGTCCGCGACCACCACCCTGGTCGCCGGCCCCGCCGTGCCCGGGGTCCCGCCCCCGCCCTGCTCGGTCATCGCTCCGCCCCGTTCCCTTCAACCGATCAACCGCTCATGCGGGCAGTCTCAGCAGTACCGACCAGCCGTCCGCCCCGGGGCCGGCCCGCAGGCTGCCGCCCAGCAGTTCGGCACGTTCACGCATCCCCAGCAGACCGTACCCGCTGCCGCTGCCAGCCAACTCGGTCGAGACCTCGGATGCCGGGCTCGCCGTGTTGCGGATCTCCAGCTCCACCTCCTCGGGAAGGTAGCTCAGCCGGATGGTGCGCTGGGCGGCCGGAGCGTGCTTGCGGATGTTGGTCAGGGCTTCCTGGGCCGTCCGCCGCACCGCCAGACCGGTCTCCGCGGCCAGCGGGCGAGGGGTCCCGGTGACGGTCAGCTCGGCCCGCTCCTGGTCGGCCAGCTCGACCAGGAACTCCCCGACCGCGGTGAACTCGCCGCGCAGCGCCGAGAGGGCCTGCTTGGTCTCCTTGAGCCCCTCCTGCGCCATCCGACGGGCGGCGACCACCCGCTCCCTGATCTGCTCGCGGTCGGCCCCGCCGTCCAGCATCAGCCGGGCTGCCTCCAGGTGGACCAGCTGGGCGGAGAGGCTGTGGGCGAGCACGTCGTGGATCTCCCGGGCGATCCGGGCCCGCTCGTCCAGCGCGGCGCTCTCCGCCTCGGCCGCCCGGGCCGCGTGCTCCTGCTGCTGCAACCGCTTGGCGGTGGCCTGGGCCTCGCTGTCCAGCCGGATCAGCCAGCCCACCAGGATCAGGCCGGCCACCGTGGCGAGCAGCGCCAGGTAGCCGTTCCGGCTGGTGACCGAGAAGCCGATCAGCGCCCCCGCGCTGATCGGCACGGCCGCGACCAGTGGCATCCGCACCAGGCTGATGACCGCCAGGGCGCACCAGGTGAAGTCCGCCAGCGTGGTGGCTCCCGCCTGGTGGACGCTCCCCGCCACCACCAGCAGCTGGGCCGCCACCACCAGCGCCCAGCTGAGCCGGCGCCTCCTGGTGAGCCGGACGAACAGCCAGAACAGCAGGACGGTCGCCAGCAGGCCCACCCCGGAGACCACCGCCCGCAGACCGGTGAACCGGTCGCTGGCCACGGTGCCGGCGGTGACCGCCACGAGCATCGCCAGGCGACCGGCCCAGGAGAGCATCAGCCCGGGGCGGGAGCGGTCCCCCCGGCGCAGCTCCCGCGAGGGCCAGCGGGTAAGGCTCTCCACCTGCACGGGCGGTCCTTCCACGACGGTGCCGTGGTTCACGCTACCGGGTGCAGCGTGCGCGGGTCGTCCACCAGCCGGGCCCGCCACTTCAGCACCGCACCACGGGTGAGCAGCAGCACGCCGAGGGTCAGCAGCAGCCCGCTGGAGGCCTGGTGGACGTGGAGCGCCGAGCCGAGCGCGTAGACGCCGAGCCGCACCGCGATCAGCCCGATCCAGGCCGCCAGCGTCGCCCCGGTGCCCTTCATCCAGATGCTGCCGTCGCTCTCCCGCCACAGGCGCACCGTCCAGCCCCAGACCGAGCCCATCGCCAGCATGACGACGATGCTGCCGGCCAGCAGGGCCACCGACTCCGTGCGGTGCGCCGAATCGATCAGCTTGTGGTCACTCAGCGCAATGGCTCCGAGGATCAGCGGCAGCAACCAGAACCGTCGGCCGTCGTCCAGCTTCTGAGCCCGGAACTGGCGGCTCACGATCAGGGCCATGACGGCGATAATGATGATGATGTTTGCGAAGCCCGGCATCGGACCGCTCCGTCCCTCAATGGGATTCTCACTGACGGTTACGAAGTTACGGATCCGGGGCCGCGAACTGATCGGAGCCAGGGTTGATTCCACGCGCGAGGGGCTCTCCACCCGTGGGTGGAGAGCCCCTCGCGGCGGGTGGACGCCTCGGCTCAGGCGTCGATCCGCGAACGGTCCAGCGTCGCCGCCGAGTCCACGATGAACTCCTTGCGCGGTGCCACCTCGTTGCCCATCAGCAGGTCGAAGACCTGCTCCGCGGCCTCCAGGTCGCCCAGGTTGATCCGGCGCAGGATCCGGTGGCGCGGGTCCATGGTGGTCTCGGCCAGCTGGTCGGCGTCCATCTCGCCGAGGCCCTTGTAGCGCTGCACCGGCTCCTTCCAGCGCAGCCCCTTGGCCTGGAACTCCAGGAGGGTGCGGCGCAGTTCGGCGTCGGAGTAGGTGTAGTGGTACTTCTCCTGGCCGCGCTTGGGATTGCTGAGCTCGATCCGGTGCAGCGGCGGCACGGCGGCGAACACCCGGCCCTGCTCGACCATCGGCCGCATGTACCGCTGGAAGAGCGTGAGCAGCAGGCAGCGGATGTGCGATCCGTCGACATCGGCGTCGGCCATGAAGATCACGCGGCCGTAGCGGGCCTGGTCGATGTCGAAGGTCCGCCCCGAACCGGCCCCTATGACCTGGATGATCGCGGCGCACTCGGTGTTCTTCAACATGTCCGAGATGGAGGCCTTCTGGACGTTGAGGATCTTGCCGCGGATCGGCAGCAGCGCCTGGAACTCCGAGTTGCGGGCCAACTTGGCGGTGCCCAGCGCGGAGTCCCCCTCGACGATGAAGAGCTCACTGCGCTCCACGTCGTCGCTGCGGCAGTCGGCCAGCTTGGCGGGCAGCGAGGAGGTCTCCAGCGCAGTCTTGCGGCGCTGCGCCTCCTTGTGCTGGCGGGCCGCCACCCGGGTCCTGGCGGCCGCCACGACCTTCTCCAGGATCGTCCTGGCCTGCGCCTTCTCGTCCTTCTTGGTCGAGCCGAGGAAGGCCTTCAGCTCCTTGGCGACCACCGCGGCGACGATCCGGTTGGCGGCCGAGGTGCCGAGCACCTCCTTGGTCTGCCCCTCGAACTGCGGCTCGGCCAGGCGCACCGTGACCACCGCGGTCAGGCCCTCGGTGGCGTCGTCCTTGGTGATGTCGTCCTCGGCCACCCGCAGCAGCTTGGTGGCACGCAGCGCCTCGTTGACGGTCTTCGCGAGCGAGCGCTCGAACCCGGTGACGTGGGTGCCGCCCTTGGGGGTGGCGATGATGTTGACGAACGAGCGCAGCGTGGTCTCGTAGCCGGTGCCCCAGCGCAGCGCGATGTCCACGCCGAGCTCCCGGGTGACCTCGGTGGGCGTCATGTGGCCCAGCTCGTCCAGGACCGGGACGGTCTCCTTGAAGGTCCCCTCGCCACGCAGCCGCAGCACGTCGCAGACCGGCTTGTCGGGGGCCAGGAACTCGCAGAACTCGCCGATCCCGCCGTCGAAGCGGAAGACCGCCTCGTCGACCTTGTCGCTCTCGGTCAGCCGCTCGTCACGGACCACGATGGTCAGGCCGGGCACCAGGAAGGCGGTCTGGCGGGCCCGGTTGTGCAGGGTCTCCAGGGAGAGCCGGGCCTCCTTGAGGAAGATCTGCCGGTCGGCCCAGTAGCGGACCCTGGTCCCGGTGCGGGCCTTGGGCACCTTGCGGCTCCGGGTCAGACCGCTGCCCGCCTCGAACGGGGCGTCCGGGCTCAGCTCGGTGAAGATGCCGGGCGTACCGCGGCGGAAGCTGATCGCGTGGGTGTGGCCGCCGCGGTCCACCTCGACGTCGAGCCGGGCGCTGAGCGCGTTGACCACCGAGGCGCCGACGCCGTGCAGACCGCCGGAGGCCGCGTAGGAGCCGCCGCCGAACTTGCCGCCGGCGTGCAGCTTGGTCATCACGACCTCGACGCCCGACAGACCGGTCTTGGGCTCCACGTCCACCGGGATGCCTCGGCCGTTGTCCCGGACCTCGACCGAGCCGTCCTCGTGGAGCAGCACCTCGATGTGGTCGCAGAAGCCGCCCAGCGCCTCGTCCACCGCGTTGTCGATGATCTCCCAGAGGCAGTGCATCAGGCCGCGACTGTCGGTCGATCCGATGTACATACCGGGCCGCTTGCGAACCGCCTCGAGCCCCTCAAGGACGAGCAGGTGCCGAGCGGTGTAGTTGGATCCGTCCTCCGCGGCCCGCAGGGCGGACGACACGGTCGTTTCGGCACTCACGGCGGTGCACTCCTCCAAGAGACTCTGACTCGATCCGGCCGGCTGCTGCTGTGGCAGGTTCCCGCAGGCGCCTCGTTACCACGCCCCGACCGACCGTCGCGTGGCCCGCACCGGGCTCCGCGGCTTGTACGCGCTGCGCGAACACGAACGGCACCTGGCACGGTGCGGGAGAGCGCCATCTCGCCCGCGCCCGACGGATCCTGGCGGATCGTCGAACCGGTCGCGAGCGCTGGAGCTGCCACGATGCAGGCTACCGGGTGCTCGGGACGGGGCTTATGCTCCAACCCAGTAGGGGATTATGCTACGCCCACCTTCGGACAACAGTTCGAAGATGCGTTCGAGTGATAGACAGGTCGCGGATTCCGGCACGCATGAACCACCGGTGCCCGGGGCACGTCCTCATCAACACAGCAGAATCCTCAAAGAAGAAAAGCCACGAGCGGGAACGTTTTCGGCCTGGTTGGATGTTGACCCTGGTACGACAGCTCGTCGAGCTAGAGAAGAGGCGACGTGACTACTGTTCTGACACCTGCGAGCCCGCTCACCGCGGCCGACCGCTGCGACCGCTGCGGCGCCCAGGCCTACCTGCGCGTCGTGCTGGCCAGCGGCGGAGAGCTGCTCTTCTGCGCCCACCACGGGCGGAAGTTCGAGCCGGAGCTCAAGAAGATCGCCGTGGAAATACAGGACGAGAGCGGTCGTCTCGCCACCACGACGGCCTCGGCCGCCAACGATGAGCGCTGAGCGTTCGACGCTCCCTTGACGTGCTGAGGTCGGCCCTTGCGGGCCGGCCACCGGGCGGCAGGCTGACAAGCCTGCCGCCCGGCGTCGTATCCGGCCCCGGTCGGCGGCTTGGCGATCAGAGCTGGCCACGGACCGCGTCCGCCACCGCCGCCAGCCGGGTGTAGACGCCCGGATGCCCGGCCTCGGCGCAGCCGGTGCCCCAGCTGACCAGCCCGACCAGTCGGCCCCCGACCACCAGCGGGCCGCCGCTGTCGCCCTGGCAGGCGTCCTTGCCCCCGCGTGCCTCACCGGCGCAGACCATGCCGCGGGCATCGAAGCTGCCGTCCGGGCCGCCCGGGTAGTCGCGCGCGCACTCGTCGTCGGACACCATCGGGACGTCGACGCTGTGCAGCGTGTCGGCGTAGCTGCCGCGCCCCGTGGTGTCACCCCAGCCGTAGACCGTGGCCGCGGTGCCCGGGGCGTAGGGCGTCGTCTCGCCCTGGCCGACCAGCGGCAGCACGGCCCGGTCCGACTGCGGGGTCTGCAGCGTGAGCACCGCCACGTCCTGCATATTCTCCTCGAACGAGTACTGCGGGTGGATCCAGACGTTGGCGACCGGCACCTCCGCCCCCTGCCGCCCGGCCAGGTCGCTCCGGCCCACCACGACCTTCAGCCCCGGGCGCTCGATCGGCTTGCCGGTCTGGTCGTCGTAGAAGCAGTGCGCGGCGGTGACCACCTTGGTGGGCGCCACCAGGGTTCCGCCGCAGAACTGACCGGAGCGGGCGTTCCCGTACTGGGCCCGGCTGGCCACCGCCACCATCCAGGGGTGCTGATCGGTGCTGTCCATCGAGCCGCCGACGATCCGCCGATCGGCATGGGCGGGCGAGGCGCCCAGGGAGACCAGCGCGGTCGGCAGCACCGCGAGCAGGGTCAGCGCGGCAGCCCGCCGGCGGCCGGACAGCGGCCGGGCGGTGCGACGAAGGCCAGCACGGGACGAAATCGACGAGACGGACATCACACGACACTCCGAGCGGTTCGACAGCGGGCAACCGCCATAGCGTAGTCAGATTCTCACGCTGCGTGCCCGTCGAGGCACCGCCAGACACCCGGACGAGTGACCTGGAGCACCCACCCGGCTGACGGCCCCGGGCCACCGGAAACGGCCGAGGGCCCGGAACGGCGAACCGTTCCGGGCCCTCGGCCGGCCTCGCGAGCTGCGATCAGTCCAGGTAGTCGCGGAGCACCTGGGAACGCGACGGGTGGCGCAGCTTGGACATGGTCTTCGACTCGATCTGGCGGATGCGCTCACGGGTGACCCCGTAGACCTTGCCGATCTCGTCCAGCGTCTTCGGCTGACCGTCGGTGAGGCCGAAGCGCATCGAGACCACGCCGGCCTCGCGCTCGCTCAGCGTGTCGAGCACCGAGTGCAGCTGCTCCTGGAGCAGGGTGAAGGAGACCGCGTCGGCCGGGACGACCGCCTCGGAGTCCTCGATCAGGTCACCGAACTCGCTGTCGCCGTCCTCGCCCAGCGGGGTGTGCAGCGAGATCGGCTCACGACCGTACTTCTGGACCTCGATGACCTTCTCCGGGGTCATGTCGAGCTCCTTGGCCAGCTCCTCCGGGGTGGGCTCGCGGCCCAGGTCCTGGAGCATCTGGCGCTGGACGCGGGCCAGCTTGTTGATGACCTCGACCATGTGCACCGGGATGCGGATGGTGCGGGCCTGGTCGGCCATCGCGCGGGTGATCGCCTGGCGGATCCACCAGGTCGCGTAGGTCGAGAACTTGTAGCCCTTGGTGTAGTCGAACTTCTCGACCGCACGGATCAGACCGAGGTTCCCCTCCTGGATCAGGTCCAGGAAGAGCATGCCGCGACCGGTGTAACGCTTCGCCAGTGAGACCACCAGGCGGAGGTTGGCCTCCAGCAGGTGGTTCTTGGCCCGGCGGCCGTCCTCGGCGATGATCTCCAGCTCGCGCTTGAGCTTGGGGGCCAGCTTGTCGGCCTGGCTCAGCTTGTCCTCGGCGAACAGGCCGGCCTCGATCCGCTTGGCGAGCTCGACCTCCTGCTCGGCGTTGAGCAGCGGCACCTTGCCGATCTGCTTCAGGTAGTCCTTGACCGGGTCGGCGGTGGCACCGGCGACGGCCACCTGCTGGGCCGGGGCGTCGTCCTCGTCGTCGTCGGAGAGGACGAAGCCCTCCGACTCCTCCTCCGGCTCGCCTTCGGTCTCGGCCTTGCCGGCGGGCAGCGCCACGTCCTCCAGGAGCTCCTCGTCGCCCAGCAGCTCCTCGTCGCCCTCGGCCTTCTCGGACTTCGCGGCGGTCTTCTTGGCAGCGGTCTTCTTCGCCGGGGCCGCGGTCTTCTTGGCAGCGGCCTTCTTCGCCGGAGCGGCGGCCTTCTTGGCCGGCGCCGCGACGGCGGGCGCGGCGATCGACTCGGTGCCCACCGGGTCGTTCAGCGAGGCGACCACCGTGACGGAGGTGACCGAGCTCACCGCGGCCGGGGCCACGGTCGCGGCGGGCGCGATCCGCACCGGGGGCTTGGTCGGCGCGCTCGGAGTACGGGTCGTGACCGCCTTGGTGGCGGTGCGCTTGGTGGTGCTCTTGGCCGCGACGCTCTTGCGCTTGGCGGCGGACGGTTCGGCCGCGCTGACCATCAGGTCCACCCCCTCCTCAATCAACACCTGGTTGAGGCTGCGCATGACGTTCTTCCACTTGGTGACCGGGATCTGGTCCGCCTCGAATGCCTGACGCACGTCGTCACCGGCGATCTGCCCCTGGGCCTTGCCCCGCTCGATGAGCGCCAGCAGGGCCGCGGACTCTGCGATCTCGGGGGGGAGCGAACGGGATGTGCTGGCCGACACGAACAACCTCTCGGACGAAGAGTGGACTCGAACCCGTACCGGACCGCCCGAGAGGGCGTGGAAGGAGCACCTGCCGCGGGGGACAGGCGGGGATTTCCGACCGGCTCGGACTTGAGGACTGGGTTTGCAGGACGCTGGTTTGTAGGACGGCAGCAGCGCCGCAGACCAACACAGCATTCTGACATGGCGCGGGTATTCCGGAGCTGCTTCCGCTCCGTACACATCGCTGCCGCTCCCCAAGTGTTACGCATGCCGCCCGTGGCACAGGTCACACACTGCCCGGCGAGAGACCGGACGGACCCGACGGCGGCCCCCCGGATGGTCCCGGACGCGGCTGCGCGGGTCTCCGGAGGGCTCTGCTCACGTCCAGCAGGTCCGTGGCCGACCCGCTCAGTGCTCGCGGGGCGCGGGCACCGCGTGTTCCACGTCCGGGTGGACGGTCAACAGGGTGCGCATCGCGGTCTCGGCCGCCGCGCCGTCGCCGCCGCCGATGGCATCCACGAGGCGGCCGTGCACCGCCACCGAACTCTCCGAGAGCCGCTCGCAGGCGGTCGCCGGACCGCCGCTGACCTGCAGCGCCGCGGCCACGATGCCGGACAGGTGCTCCAGCATCCGGTTGCCGGCCATCTGCAGGATCAGGGCGTGCAGCTCCGCGTCGGCCCGCGAGAAGGTGACCAGGTCACCCTGGGCGGACGCCGCGCTCATGATCTCGCTCAGCTCGGCCAGTCGCTGCTGGATGTCCTCGCGCCCGTGGCCGGCGGCCAGCCGGGCGGCCAGCGGGTCGATCGCCCAGCGCATCTCGAAGAGCTCCCGGCGCTGCTCCTCGCGCTGCGGACCGAAGGCGCGCCACTCGATGATGTCCGGGTCCAGCAGGTTCCAGTCGCCCACCGGACGGACCCGGGTGCCGACGTTCGGCCGGGCGCTGACCAGGCCCTTGGCCTCCAGGACGCGCAGTGACTCGCGGACCACGGTGCGGGAGACCTCGAACCGCTGCCCGATCTCCTCCGGGACCAGTGGGCGGTCGGCACCCAGGTCACCGGAGACGATCATCTGACCGAGCTGCTGGACGAGCTGCCCGTGCAGCCCGCGGCCGCGGCTGCTGGTGGTCTTGCGGCCGACCCTGGCGAGGTCACTCTCCGCCCCGTCCCAACGGGGGACGGGCGGAGTCGGCCGATCGGCGTAGGAGAAACGGTCGAGCTCGGCAGCGCCGGACGCGGGGGCCTCGGCGGTGCGGGCGACGGTGATGGCGGTGTGCGCAAGGGTACTCACACGTCCTTTGTCGGCGATCGGCGCGCGCGGCTTGAGGATTCTCGTGAAAAGCACACGAAAGGGTGATCGCCCGGGGCTGAACCATTGACTTCTTAGCAAGCGGAAATGGCCGTAGCGATCTCGAAGCTGCCTGCTTCGCACTGCCTTCTGACGGAGTGTGAGTACTGCGGTGGGGGGTGAGATGGGGTGGGGTGGGAGCGGGCCGGGCCGCGGAAGCGACCGAGCCCGCCCCCCGGGACGCTGCGGCGGTGGGGGCCCGGGTCAGAAGGAGCGGCGGCGGACCTGGGTCAGCACGCAGAGGATCAGCAGCAGGCTGGCCGGAACCAGCAGCGCCCCGAGCACGGGGACCGGCTGGGCGACCGGGTCCAGGATGTTCAGCGGCACCGATGCCGATTCGGCCCATGGCACCCGAGCCGTCCGGGTGGCGTGAGCCACCTGGGCCACCAAAGGCAGCCCGGCCTCGCGCAGCCGGTGGAGCAGCGGCATGTCGGCCACGACCTCGACCAGCATGGGCAGCGCGCAGAACAGCAGGAAGCCGACCACCGCACTGCGGGACACCGCTGCGGCCAGGACCCCAAGCCAGCCGGCCGCGACCACCACCGCGGTGAAGGCGAGCAGCATGCTCAACGGCCAGCGGTCGGCCCGCAGGTGTCCGAGGCTTGTGACCTCTCCGAAGTTCAGGAGGTGAGCCGTTGACGGCCGGATCAGCCGCACGGCGACGGCGTCGACCAGCAGCGAGACGGCGGCCAGGACCGCTGCCACCGCACCGACCAGACCCAGCTTGGCCAGCAGCAGGCGCATCCGGACCAGGAAGCGGACCTGGGAGGCGGCGAGACCGGGCTGGCGCACCTCATGGTCGGCGGCGAGGGCGCCGAGCAGGCCGGCGGCCAGTCCGGCGAGTGGGACCGGCAGCAGCGGAAGCGTGGCGGTGACGGTCCGGACCAGCTGCGGCATCCGGAGGTCCGCCGGGCCCGCGCGGTGGGCGAGCAGCGCCGTGGCCGCTGCCTGGGCCAGCAGGGCTGCCGCCAGGATCAGCCAGGTGCTCCGGATCCCGAGCAGTCGGCGGCCTTCGTAAGCGAGCGCTCGCATGCGATCACCCGTTCCAGTGGTCGGGCCCGGTCAGGGGCTGCGGATCGTGGCCGATGGCCAGGGGTTCGAGGTCGTGCACAGCCGGCATCGGCGACGGGCGGGGCGTAGCGGCCGGCTCGCCGTCGTCGGCGGGCACCGCGGCGGTGCGGGCGCCCGGGCTGGCGAGGGGGCCGGGGCTGCTGAAGGGGCCGCGGCTGGTGAGGGGGCTTGCGGCGCTGAGGGCGCTGGCGCCGGCGATCGGAGTGCCGTCGGCGAGGGTGCTGGTGGCGGTGGGCGGCTCGGCGACGGGGGCGGCGAGGTCGGCGCCGGGGGCCGCGCTAATCCAGGCCGGATAGGCGAGTGCCGACGTCTCGGAGAGCGAGGCGGGCAGGGTCTGGTGCAGTGCCTCGTGGGTGGCGAGAGGCGCCTCATAGGCGCCGGGCAATGCCTCGGGGGCGGCCAGAGGTGCCTCATAGCCGCCGGGCGGTGCCTCAGGGGCGGCGAGAGGTGCCTCGTGAGGCGGGGCGGGCAAAGAGGCGGCACCGTCGATCACGAGGGCGGGCTGCCGGAAAGCCGCTGCCGACGACGCCGCGGTGTCAAGCGCCCCGCAGGCGATATCGGGGGCGCCATCGGGGGCGGGCGGCTGGGGGATGACGGCTGCCAGCGCGCCACCCAAGGGCAGCGACTCGATGCTCGCCGCCTCGGCCGTCCGCGCTCCTGACGAGAACTCAGGTGAATCCGCAGCCGTATCCATGGCCGCCGACGACAGCGGGTCAAGGACCGGCGGTAGCTCGATCGTGGGCAACGCCTCCGCTGCACGGTCGGATGTCGGAGGGGGCAGCGGGGGCAGCGGGGGCAGGGCCGAACGTCCTCCCACGACGATCGCGGCCATCCGGCGCAGCTGGACCGTCGGGGCGGGTGCCAGCCGCTCCGGCATCGGACGGGCCGGACGCGGGGCCGGCTGCTCGGCCACCCGGTCGGCGAGCTCATGCAGCATGATGCCGTTGCGATAGGCGAGCTCGCCGATCTCGGTGCGCGCCAGGCCGCTGACTGCGAGGCCCGCACCGCCCTCCGACCGAACGTCTGCGCCCTGCTCGGTCAGCAGGTCGGCGAGCCTGGCCATCTGGGGTCCGCGGACCGCGACCTCTGGGTGCAGTCGGGTCCGGCGGAACTCGGAGACCGGCTGGTCGGCCACCTGCTGGCCGTCTGCCAGGGTCACCACGCGATCAGCCAGCTGCGCGGCCTCCTCCGGGCTGCGCGTGGTGAACAGCACCGATCCGCCGCCTGCCGGGACGGTCCGGATGAACGAATGCAGCCGCTCCGGCCCGTGTGCGGACAACCCCGCGGTCGGGTTGTCCAGCAGGAGCGATTTCGGCTCACCGAGCAGCGCAGCCGCGAAGCCGAGGCGCCGGGCCATCTCGACGGAGAAGGTGCGCAACCGCTGGTCTGCCGCACCTGCCAACCCGGCCTGCTCCAGCAGCTCGTCGGCCCGGCGCGGCGGCGCGCCGATCGCGGCGGCCAGCATCCGCAGATGACCGCGGGCCGTCCGGCCGGGGCTGCCCAGCCCCGGGTGGGCGGTCGGCAGCAGTACCCCGACCTCTCGCTCGGGGTGCCGCAGCCGGCGGTAGACACGACCGTCGAAGAGCGTCACACCAAGGCCGTTCTCCAACTGGAGCATCAGCCGCAGGGCAGTGGTCTTGCCGGCATCCTCGGGGCCGAGCAGGGCGGTCACGGAACCGGGTCTGACATCGAAGCCGAGATCGAAGACGGCCGGACGGCGGCCACGACGGTAGACCTTCGTGAGTCCACTGGCCTGGATCATCACTGGCTGCTCCCACGTGCTCTGCTGCCCTGGCGGCTCAGCCGCTCCGAATTCAGCACCCTAGGCTGCGCACCAGGGCTTTTCGGGCATTGTGCAGGCGAGGCAGGCCAGTTCGCGGCCTGTCTCACCCGATCAGGGGACGGCTGCGGCGGACCTCTGGTGATGCGGCGTCAGGAGTCGGGGCGAAGCATCGGCGGGTTGAGCAGGGTGGCGCCACCGGCCGCGAACAGCTGGGCCGGACGACCGCCCTGACGGGTCGTGGTACCGCCGGACGGGACCAGGAAGCCCGGCGTCCCGGTGACCTTGCGGTGGAAGTTGCGCGGATCGAGCGCCACGCCCCAGACCGCCTCATAGACCCGACGCAGCTCGCCGACCGTGAACTCCTCCGGGCAGAAGGCGGTGGCGAGCGCGGAGTACTCGATCTTCGAGCGGGCCCGCTCGACCCCGTCCGCGAGGATCAGCGCATGGTCGAAGGCGAGCGGTTCACGGTCTGCCTCGGCCGACCCGAGCAGCTCGCCGACGGGTGCCCATCGCGCACCTCGGGCATCACCACCGGGCTTGGGGGTGGGCAGGTTGGGGGCCAGCGCCAGATGAGCCACACTCACCACCCGCATCCGCGGGTCACGCTGGGGGTGTCCGTAGGTGGCGAGTTGCTCAAGGTGTGCGCCGACTGCAATCTGGCCGCCCGAGGCGTGTGCACGCAGGCCGGTCTCCTCGGCCAGCTCGCGGGAGGCTGCCTCTCCCAGGCCCTCGTCGGGGCGCACGAAGCCACCCGGCAGCGCCCAGTACCCCTGAAACGGGGGCTCGCCCCGCCGCACCAGCAGCGCGCAGAGTTCATGCTCGCGGACCGTCAGCACCACAAGATCGACCGTGACTGCGAACGGGGGAAAGGCCGACGGGTCATAGCGAGACATGAGGCCGATCATAGTCGTCTCTTTGACGATAAACACGAGGTCAACCAAAAGAAGTATCACTACGTGACTGGCGCGCTGCGCAGTGCATCTGGCGCCCATGGAGCTGGCAGGCCAGCTGACATGTGCCGGCACCGGGCCCGCTCACATCAGCCGACTGCCCGTCAGCCCTTGCCCAGTTGCAGCTCCGGGGAGGCCTCCTCTACCACAGCGACGCCGATCCGGCTGACCCGTACCGAGAACGGCTCTCCCGCCACCCGCAGGCCCGCTAGCTCCAACTCCCCCAGCGGAGCCGTACTGGCCGGCCGGACCAGCACGCGCCCGGCGGGCACGTCCGGGCGGACGCCGGCCAGCGCGAAGATCGCGTGCGCGGCTCCGGCGGCGGCGCCCGCAGCCGGTCGGCAGGCTGCCGGGTGCGGTGCCGGCGGGCAGTTGGGCAGCCGCTGCTCCCCCGCGTACATCTCCGGCAGCCGGCCGTCGAAGTGGGCTCCGGCCCCGAGCAGGCCTTCCAGCAACATCCCGGCCTCGCGCTCGAACCCCGCCTCGGCCAGCCCGGAGATCGCGAGTGCCGTCTCCAGCACCCGCACCGCGCCGCTGCGGTGGCCGAGCGGGTTGAACCGGGGCGACTTCGCCCCCAAGGTCCGCAAACCCCAGCCACAGTCGAGATCAGGCGTGACCAACCGGTGGGCCAGCAGCCGGGTCTGCTCGCGGTCGAGCAAGCCCGGCAGGGCGTCGCCCGTTGCGCCGAGTCCGAGGTCGAGCAGGTGCACCGAGGAACTGGTGACGGCGTTCACCAAGCGCCCGTCGGCCATCAGCGCCGCTGCGGGCCGACCACCGGAGAGGTCGTCCACCCAGAACTGCTGGTGGAAGCGCTCTCGCAGCTCCTCCGCCCACTCGCGCCAATAACCGGCACTGGGCCGCCCGAAGGCGTCCAGCAGCTCCGCACCGTGCAGTGCGGCGCGGTGGGCCTGGGCCTGTACCTCGCAGCGGGCAGCGGGCGGCCCGGCGGCCCGGTCATCGCCCAGTCGGCTCAGGTCCGCCACGAAACCGTCCACCAGCCCGGCCTCGGCGGTGGCCCGCAGCGCCGCCAACGCCCGCTCGGCCGCCGGCAGCAGCTCCGTCACCTCCGAGCCGGGCAGCCCCCAGCGCCAGGCCTCGGCAAGCACGGTGACGAAGAGCAGGGTCGCCTCGGTAGCCGTACAGGAAGGTGGCAGCTCGGGCCCCGCATGTCGCAGCGGCCCCGGGATGACCCCCTCACCCCGGCTGCCGGCCGGTTGCTGACGGCGTGCCAGGGCGCGCAGTGTCCCGCCGGCGAGCCTGATGCCGAGCGGCAGGGTGAGCCGGGCCGCCCAGAGCGCGTCGGCTGCGGCCAGGCCGAACCGCCACGGGGCGCCCGAGGCCGCGTAGAGGTCACTCGGCCGGTCGGCGTCGGCCAGCAGCAGGCTACTCAGCGCGTCCAGCGAGCGACTCACCTGCAACTCGGCCCGCGGGTCGTCACAGCGGACCTGCAGATCGGTCCAGGGGGCGGGGACTCCCGCGCCACGACCGATCGGCGGACGCACCTGAGAGGGTGCCTGCGGCTCCAACTCCACTCGCAGCTCGACCGACCATCGGGCCCCGGGCTGGACCTCCAAGTCCCAGCGCAGCACGCCGGCGCCCGCGAGTACGGCATGCGGCGACGGCCGGGCTATCACCGTGGCACTGTGCCCCCGGCCGATCCACCGCAGACCTGCGGACTGGACCTGCGCCGAGATGTCCGGCAGCCGGGCGCCCGCGCCGATCTCCGCGAGGTTGCCGAGATCGGTACCGAGAGCGATTTCCAGGGGGAGCCGCGCCGGGCGACTGCCGGCGTTGCGCACGGTGATGCTTTCGAGACCATCCGCATGCCGCAGGCGCTCCACGGTCAGTGCCGGGTCCGGATCGAGCTCACCGGGCACTCGAATCGCACCGAGAAAGCGGGCCTGGGATGCCGTGGTGAGCTCCCCCTGCAGGGGGAGCGGCTCGAGCCCGCCGAGCCGGACCTCCATCCGGTTCAGCTGGCGGATCCCAGAGCGGTAGAAGCCGTGCAGCCCGTCCCCGCGCAGCTGCCCGTCAGGACCGGAGGTGGCCATCGCCGGCGCACTGACACACAGCACATCGGCGTGGGCCGAGGTGGGCTGCCGACGGGCCTGGGACCCGTGGCGGCCGGTCCCGAGCGGTGCCGCCTCGAACCGCGGCGGCGTGACCGGGGGCGCACCGGCAACCGTCTCGGCCGGGTTCGCGGTCTGTGCTGGCCTGGGGGCCGTCACCGGGCACTCCTCCTGTCGGTGGGCAGCGCGGGCCCACGGGCCCCGCCTGTCCTGGCTGGTTTCGGTCGTACGCGGAGCGGGCCGCGCGCCTCCCAGCGGCGAGCCGGGAGCACGGTAGTCCGGCTCCGGCACCCCGGGCACGGCTTTCCCGCAGAGGCGGGACCACCATGAGTCTCGGACCCGATGGCGCCCCTCAGTGTGAACGCGGCGCACGGGCCGCAGGTCACGCCCCGCCGGTTGGCGGTTCGACTGCCGGCCGCCGCCGGATCCGCACCGCGCTCCCCCGCAGTCGCGGACCGATTCGGACGGACGGCGCCGCTGCTGCCCGGCGGGCGCCAGGATACGGTGCCGAGGGGGTACCGACCGCATCGGGAAGTGCCCGGGCCCGTGCCGGCCGACGCCCGCTGCCAGGAGCGGGTCGCCCGGCTCCGGCGCAGGTGGAACAGCGCGCACCCCAGCCGCGCCGAGCGCAGACGAAGGAGTCTCATGTCCGTCGTGATCCGACAGCCAGGCGTCGTCCTGACCGACCACCTCTTCCAGGTGCCGCTGGACCATGCGGCACCTCACGGAGAGCAGATCGAGGTCTACGCCCGTGAAGTCGTCGCGGCGGGCAAGGAGCGGGCAGAGCTGCCCTGGCTGCTCTTCCTGCAGGGCGGGCCGGGTGGCCGGGCTGCTCGACCGCTCGGGCGTGACAGCTGGCTGGACCGGGCCCTGGACGACTACCGCGTGCTGCTCCTGGACCAGCGCGGCACCGGGCGTTCGACCCCGGCGACCCGGCAGACCCTCCCGCTGCGCGGCGGTGCCGCCGAGCAGGCCGAGTACCTGTCGTTCTTCCGCGCCGACTCGATCGTCCGGGATGCTGAGCTGATCCGGCGCCAGCTCCTCGGCGAGCACGGCCAGTGGACTCTGCTCGGCCAGAGCTACGGCGGCTTCTGCACGCTGACCTACCTGTCCCTGGCGCCCGAGGGCGTTCGCGAGGCAATGGTGACCGGCGGCCTGGCCGGGCTGCGCAGCAGCGCGGCCGACGTGTACCGGGCCGCCTACCCGCGGGTGGCGCGGAAGAACACAGCGCACTACGCCCGTTACCCGCAGGACGTCGAGACGGTGCGGCGGGTCGTCGAGCACCTGGCCGACGCACCGGCACGGCTGCCCGACGGCGGTGACCTGACTGTGCCGGCCTTCCAGGCGCTCGGCCTGCTGCTCGGCTCCGGCAGCGGTTCCGACACGCTGCACTACCTCCTGGAGGACGCCTGGGTCCGCGGCAGCGCCGGGCTGGAGCTCTCGGACACCTTCCTGGCCGGGGTCCAGTCGCAGCTGTCCTTCGCCGGCGGCCCGCTCTACGCCGTGCTCCACGAGTCGATCTACGGGCAGCGCTCGGTCGATGGCGGACCGACGGCCTGGGCAGCCCACCAAGTGCGCGCGGAGTTCCCCGAGTTCGACGCACTCCAGGCACTGGCCGACGGCACCCCGGTGCGGTTCACCGGCGAGATGATCTACCCGTGGATGTTCGAGACCGATCCGGCGCTTCGTCCACTGCGCGAGGCGGCGCAGCTGCTGGCCGATCGCACGGACTGGCCCGATCTCTACTCGCCTGAGGCGCTGGCGGCCAATCAGGTGCCGGTGGTGGCGGCGGTCTACCACGACGACATGTACGTGGACACGGCCGACTCGCTGGCGACTGCCGACGCGGTGCGTGGTTTGCGGGCCTGGGTGACCAACGAGTGGGAGCACGACGGTCTGCGGGCCAGCGGCGGGCAGGTGCTGGACCGTTTGATCCGCATGGCGCGCGGGGACGCCTAGCGGTCGGCTCGAATACCGCCACGGCACTCGGTGAGCACGGCCGAGCTGCGGAAGGCGCCGCTGCGGTCGGGCTCGGCCGACCACTCCGAGCCCCGGCCGGCGTCTGACGACCACGCGCCCGTGACGGGGTCGGGCTGTCGACGCCGGCCGGCTGGGCCTACCGGCGGGGTGGGACGAACCAGCGGGGTGCGGCCCACCGGCAGGGTGAGGCAACGCACGGGCGGGGTGGGGCAAGGCAGGCGAACGGCCGGGCAACGTGCGGACTGTCGGCGGCTCGGGCGGGCGGCTGGGGCTCGCGGTCAGCTTGGCGCGAGCCCGGAAGCCCATCCTGGGGTGAGCCTTATGCGTGGTCGTCTCATCGGCGGACACGCCGGCGGCGAGGGCACCGCCCGGCCCAGGGGGCACGACTGCCGTAGCGGCCGTGGCGGTAGCGGCCCCGACAGCCACGGGCTCTGTGGCAGTGGGCTCCGCGCCGGGCGCGCCCTCGGTGTCGGCCGTGGAGGGCGGGCCGGGGGCGAGAAGGACGTCCGCGAGTGAGGGCTGTGAGTGGATTGCTCTGACCTGACGCTCAGCCATGTCCATTCATCTTCTTCCACTTTCGGCCGCCACCGGAGCACCCGGGCGTGCGGCGAGCGGTGCGGCGCGCAAGGCGGCGAAGGTGACCAGCAGCGCAGGACGGTCCGACCTGGCGAGCCGCCAGGGGCGGTCCGTCGCCCCGACGCGAGGTCGCCGCCGATTGCGGCGGCAAGTCACCACCGCGCCGCTGCTCGGGCAGCGCCCCCGGAGGCATGAGCGGCTTCCTCGGATCACCCTTGCCTGCGCCTGGCCCACCCGGCACGGCACCGGCGACGGGGTGCGACAAGGAGCGACCAGCGGCGGCAGCACCTCGAGCACCGAACTGCCGCGATCCATCGGACGGTTGGTTACTTGATTCAGGTGCCGGCGCCATGTCCGGGGTCGCGGCCCCTCCGGCACCAGGAGCCGACTTATGCCCCCGCTCACCTCCAGCCGTCGAGACCTCTCGGTCGACAGACTGCGCGTCCCGCAAATCGGGAGGCCCTTCAGCCCCACCTGCTCGCCGACCACCCGGGAGCCCACCCGACGAATCAACCGGGCCGCCAGGAGGAGAGTCTGATTCATCATCAGATAGGGATCCATCGACCCCCGCCTCGCCGGCTCGGCGGGCGCGCTCGCCGCGGACGATACCGAGCAGGCCCTCCGGGGCCAGGCCGGTGTTGAGGGATTCGTAGAGCAGAACCGCGAGCGTGTAGTCCGGGTCCAGCGCCAGCGCCATACCGAGGGCCACGCGGGCCGTTGCGGTGTCCCGGGCCAACCAGGATGTCCAGGCCAACAGGGTCAGCGGGACCTTGGCGTACTCGGCATACGGGGCGACACAGCGCCGGGCCAAGTATCGCCAGAGCCGCTGGGCGGCGGCCAGTTCCTCCGGCTCGGCGTATTCGGCGGCGCGATCCCGGGTGACCTTGTCCAACAAGCCGACGATCAGCCGAGCGCTGCGCTCCGGATCGAGCCGGGGACTGCCGGATCGGCACTCGGCCATGGCCTGCTCCAGCAGCTCCGCGGTGGCAGCGACCGTCCGCGCGGCCCCGAACGGCTCCACCGTCAACCGCTCACACGCCAGGGCGGTCTGGTGGGCCAGGGCAGCGCGCTGCACCTCGGCCTCCGACAGGCCGATCGGCGCGAGCGCGGCCGCGATGGCCCGGCGACTGCCGCGTGGGGCAAGGCCGGCATAGGTGGCGGCGGCGACCACGGCCCGGGGTTCCTGGCTGCTGTAGACCGGAGTGCCGCCGGGCGGGCAGCAGGCCGGATCGGCGCAGAGGAAGGACCACCAGCGGCCGCCGGAGATGCACAGCGACTCCTTGACCGGGATGTCGAGCTCGCGAAAGGCGCGCAGCAGGTGGTCGGCCAGCGGACGCAGCGAGGTCACGACCGCGGGGTTGTCCGGCTCGGGATCACGGCAGAGGTAGAGCAGGACCGCCTCCGGGCGGCGGTCGCGCTGCTCCGAAAGTTCGACCAGCAGCCGGGCAAAGTCGGTCGCGACGGCGGACCAGAGCTGCGGGTCCTCGGGGATGTCGAGCCGGATGGCACCGCCCTGCTGCAGCTGCGGGCCATGCAGGCCCACGGCGACCAGGCTGTCATCCGGATAGAAGCCGAGCAGGTAGGGGAGCATCGCGGCCATGTCGGCCGGGCCGCGCATCTGCAGCAGTTGGAACCCGGCGAGCCGGCCGGCGGGGGTGATGGAGTCATCGTGCGTCATGAGGGCAGAGTGCGACCATGCCGACCCAAGGTGGCGAGAACCCATGAAACCTGTGGATAACCCCCGACCTGTGGATAACTCTGTCAGCGAAATGCAGCACGGCTGCGCCGAACGAGTGAACTGCACCTCCCTAATCGGGAGTTATCCACAGCATCGAAACCTCATTCGTCGGTTGTCGGCCGGGCGGGGTTACATAGATGCCATGAACCAGCCGATCCCCACCCCAGTCCCGCACTCCGGCGACCTGGCGACCACCCCGGGTGTCACTGCCGAGGCCGCAGGCGCCGCCGCTGTCGGCACGGTCGACCGCCCGGCCGTCCGGGAGCGCGCCGAGGCGGTGCTGCGCGAGCTCGCCGGCCCGAAAGCGCGGCTGCGGGACGACCAGTGGCTGGCCATTGAGGCGCTGGTAGTCGACCACCGGCGGGCGCTGGTGGTGCAGCGGACCGGTTGGGGCAAGTCCGCTGTCTACTTCATCGCCACCGCTCTGCTGCGTGCCCGCGGCGCCGGCCCGACGGTGATCGTCTCCCCGCTGCTCGCCCTGATGCGCAATCAGGTCGAGTCGGCCGCTCGGGCGGGGATCCACGCGCGCACCATCAACTCGGCCAACCCCGAAGAGTGGGAGACGATCCAGGCCGAGGTGTCCGCCGGCGCGGTGGACATTCTGCTGGTCAGCCCGGAGCGGCTGAACAACCCCGACTTCCGCGACCACGTACTGCCCAAGCTGGCCGCATCCACCGGCCTGCTGGTGGTCGATGAAGCGCACTGCATCTCCGACTGGGGCCACGACTTCCGCCCCGACTATCGTCGACTGCGCACCATGCTCGCCGACCTCTCCCCCGGTGTCCCCGTGCTGGCGACCACCGCCACCGCCAACGCACGGGTCACCGAGGACGTCGCCGAGCAACTCGGTACCACAGGCACCGACGGCCGGGCACTGGTGCTGCGCGGCCCGCTGGACCGGGAGAGCCTCAGCCTGGCGGTTCTCCCGCTACCCGACCCAGCACACCGACTGGCCTGGCTCGCCGACCACCTCGACGAGCTGCCGGGTTCAGGGATCATCTACACCCTCACGGTGGCCGCTGCCGAGGAGGTGACCGAATTCCTGCGGGGCCGCGGTTACCCGGTCGCGTCCTACTCGGGTCGCACGGAGGACGCCGAGCGGCGCACCGCGGAGGCCGATCTGCTGGCCAACAGGGTCAAGGCCCTAGTGGCAACCTCCGCTCTCGGCATGGGTTTCGACAAACCCGATCTCGGCTTCGTGGTCCACCTCGGCTCCCCCGGCTCCCCGATCGCCTACTACCAGCAGGTGGGCCGAGCCGGCCGCGGCGTCGACCGAGCAGAGGTACTGCTGCTGCCCGGTCGAGAGGACGAAGCGATCTGGCGCTACTTCGCCTCTCTCGGCTTCCCCCCTGAGGAGCAGGTCCGCCGCACGCTCGACGCACTGGCCCAGGCCGACCGGCCGTTGTCGACGGCCGCGCTGGAGACCCGGGTGGACCTTCGCCGGGCCCGCCTGGAGACCATGCTCAAGGTCCTGGATGTGGACGGTGCGGTACGCCGGGTGCGCGGCGGCTGGCTGGCGACCGGAGAACCGTGGCTCTACGACGGCCCCCGGTATGCCAAGGTCGCCCAAGCCCGGGCCGACGAGCAACAGGCGATGCGCGAGTACGCGGCCGGGCAGCTGTGCCGGATGGAGTTCCTGCGTCGGCAACTGGACGACGAACTCGCCGCGCCGTGCGGGCGGTGCGATGTCTGCGCCGGACCACGGCACAGTGCAGCCGTCTCCGCCGAAGCGCTGGAGGCAGCCCGGGCGGCGCTGGGACGCCCGGGAGTCAGCTTCGAACCGCGCCGGCTCTGGCCGACCGGGATGGACGCCCTCGGGGTCGCGCTCAAGGGGAAGATCCCGGCCGATGAGCAGGCCCAGACCGGCCGCGCCCTGGGCCGTCTATCGGACATCGGCTGGGGCGGTCGGCTTCGAACCATCCTCGCGGAGCACGCACCGGACGTACCGGTCCCCACCGACGTCCTGGACGCCCTGGTCACGGTGTTGGCCGACTGGGCCCGCAGCCCGGGCGGTTGGGCAAGTGGCGACCCGGATACCGCCCGGCCGGTCGGGGTGGTGGCGATGGCCTCCGCCTCCCACCCAGAGCTGGTCTCGTCACTCGCCGGTCGGATCGCGGAGATCGGGCGGCTGCCACTGCTCGGGCGGGTCGAATACCGGCATGGCGAGCCGCCAACGGGTGCGCGCAGCAACAGTGCTCAGCGACTGAAATCGCTCTCCGGGGCACTGGTGGTCCCGGCGGAACTGGCCGCCGCGCTGAGCGAAGTCCAGGGTCCGGTACTGCTCGTGGACGATCTGGTCGACAGCGGTTGGACGGTCACGGTCGCTGCCCGACTGCTCCGCCAAGCCGGTGCCCAGGCCGTGCTACCGCTGGTCCTGGCGGTGCAGGCCTGAGCCGTCCCTGGTTGAGCGGCTCGCGGGGGCCGACGGCCTCCGCGAGCCGCGGCAGGGGTCGTTGGTCCGCTGCGCCTGAGGTCAGTACCCGGCGAGCCCGGGGCGAGGTGACCCGGTGCGCACCAGGCCGCGCGGCCCGCAGCGCCCAGAGCCCGACTGCCGGCCAAGCCCGGGACGCGGCGGTCCGGTGCCTCAGAGCCGCAGGGTCAGCCGCGCCCCGAGCTGAACGGCCAGGTGAACTCAGGGCCCGGTGATGCGGTGAACGGCCCAGGCCGCAGGGCCCGCAGCGCCCAGGGGCGGTGAGTCGGGCAAGCCCGGGACGCGGTACCCGGTGACCCCCGGGCCGCACGGCCCGCACCCGCCCAGGGGCGGAAATCCGGGCGAACCCGAGGCGGGCTGCCCCGGTGAGCATGGGCCACACGGCCCCGTTACAGGTGAGGCAAGCCCAAGGCAGGGTGACCTGGTGAGTTCTGGGCCACACGGCCCGCAGCGCCCAGGGGCGGAAAGTCGGGTGCGCCCGGGGTGTGGTGACCCGGCGGGCCCCGGGCCACACGGCCCGCAGTGGCCAGTGCGGGGAGGTCGGGCAAGCCCAAGGGCGGGTGACCTGGTGGGTGGCCCCGAGTCCGATGGTCCGCCGTGCCTGGGGGGCAGATGCGCTGGCGGGCCCCGGAGGCCAATGGTCCGGGGAGCTCAGGGACCAAACGGTCGGTGGACTCGGGGTCAGTCGGAGCTCGGCCGGCTCGAGTCATTTCGCAGGCGGCTGGGGTCAGGTGGTGACGACGTACCTGGAGGAAGTCTGTGCCATTTGGTGAATAAATCCGGCGAATCACCGGTTTTCGGGCGGCTTTTATCAGTTCATCGTTGCCGCCTGCTGCATCTGCCGCGAGAATTGCAGCGTACCCAGAAGTCGGTCCCCGGGACCTGAGTTCGGCGTACCCACGGGCCCGCGCGGTACGCGGGTCGGGAAGGAGGACCATGATCCACGGCCTTGACCGCGGTCAGCTTTCCTCCGCCACGAGTCGGAGCATCGGTCTGGAGAGCTGGGCCATTGCGGGGGTGCCGCTACTGCGCGCCCCGCGTGACCTGGTCACCGAGTTGCATCAGCGCCATCTGCCGCAGCCCGGGACCACCGTGATAGCCGTGCTGGATCGCGACCACCGAGTGGTCGCATCGGCCTCGGCCAGCGCTCGCCCACACGTGACGGACGGCTGGCAGCACCGGAACGTGCTGCTCACCCAGCTGCGCCAGATCACGCACCACGACCTCAGACTTCCCGCTCCGCGACGGACCGCCATACTGCTTCGCTGCCGTGACGGGCAAGCCGGTTGGTCCGAGCAGGACGGCGCCTGGATGTGGGCTCTGCGGGACGCCGCCACCCTGCATGGTCTGCGGTGCGGCGCCTACGTCACGCTGACGCCGGCTGGCTGGCACGTCTTCGGTGAGGGCCGATCTGGGCGTACCCCGCACGCGGGGTCCTGGACAGAGCGTCCGCTGCACACCGTCTCCGAACTGCCCCGTCGCGTCCCCGTGGCCGATCACCCTGGACGCCAAAGCCACCCCAAGCACGCAGCCCACCCCGGGCACCCAGCTCACCCCGGGCAGGAGCTCTCAAGCGCCTGACGGGGACTCTCCCCTGCCAGCGGCTGGCCCCGCTCGGAGTCCTGCGCCGAGCGAAGCCCGACGCCCGGTGCGCTGGCAACAGGCCGCTCGGCAGGCGAGGCCGTGCAGTACGCACGGCCTCGCAGCGGAACGCGGAACAAGGCGTCGGGCTCCGACAGTTCGTCTCGTCGGCGCCCGACACCCGGCATCCGGTGTCCCGTCAGGCCGGAACCGGTTGCCCCGCGAGCTCCGGGGTCTCGCTCAGCTGCGCGGTCGCACCGCAGACCACGAGCAACGAGCCCGCCGAGTTGCGCGCCTTCTCCACAGCGAGCACGGCACGCCCAGGGTCGGCCGCTGCGTTCAGCACCAGAACCACCACGTCGCGGCTGGCCGGACGGGTCAACTCCAGGTCGGCGTAGAAGACATCGGTGCCCTCGGCCAGCTGGGCCCAGTAGCGGTCCGCGCCGAAGGAGAGCTCGTGCTGCTGCCACGGGTGGGGCTCGTCGGCGGTCAGCACCAGGATGTCGCCGGGGTTGCGGCCCGACTCCAGCAGCAGGTCGACCGTCTCATCGGCGCGCTCCAACGCCGCTCCCGGCGCTGCGGGAACCAGCTGGACCACGGGCTTGGCGGCGGGTGCGGCATCCGGCCGCGTGCCCGGCTTGGGGATCCGCACTCGGGCCGCCGCCATCGGAGCAGCCGCCGCGCCCGTCGCTGACGCGCCCTTTGCGGCCGCACCCTCCGCCGGCGCGGCCTTCGCCGGACCGGGCGTGGGCACCGCATGACGCGGCGGGGCCGAACGCGGACCTGGGCGCGGCCCCGGACGCGGACCGGGCCGAGGTCCGGGAACCGGGGCGGCGGCGGAATGAGCCGCTTGCGCCGTCGGTCCGGCATCGGCGGCCGATGTGGCAGGGGACACCTGACCGGTGGCAGGCAAATTGAGGGCTTCTGCGTCCGACTCGCGGGGGAAGGGAACGCCGGGGCCCGGGATACTCTCGTGAATCTCCGGCTCCTCGGGGAAGACAGGCATACCCGGATATCTATCAAATGCCGGTCGGATGCGCACGGGCGCCCCACCCATTGGGCATCAAACCACCGACTCGATCAGCGGAACGTGCTGTCGCGGCCACTCTTGATGATCAGTCAGAAACTGAGCGTGAGCTGTTCGTCGCCGTCCGCTTCCCGAGTCCGCTTCAGATGGCTCCACTTCGGGAGCGCGTCCAGATAGGCCCAGGAGAGCCGGTGCAGATCGGTCGGCCCGAATTCCTCCAGCGCCGCGCGATGCACCGGTGAGGGATATCCGGCATTGTCCTCAAAGCCGTAAGCCGGGTACTGCGGTGCCAATTCGGCCATCAGCGCGTCCCGGTGCACCTTGGCCAGCACCGAGGCGGCGGCGACGCAGACGCAGCTCTGGTCGCCCTTGATCACGGTACGCACCCGCCAAGGACCGCCGAGGTAGTTGTGCTTGCCGTCGAGGATCACCGCGTCCGGCTCGATCGGCAGTGCCTCCAGTGCCCGGACCGCGGCGAGCCGCAGCGCCGCCGTCATGCCGAGTTCGTCGCACTCCAGCGCCGAAGCCTGCCCGATCGCGGAGGCGGTGACCCATGTCGCCAGTACGGGGGCGAGTTGCTCCCGCCGGCGCGGGGTGAGCAGCTTGGAGTCGGTCAGGCCCTCCGGCGGCTTACGCATCCCGGTCACCGCCGCGCCCACCGTCACCGGCCCGGCCCAGGCCCCGCGCCCGACCTCGTCCAGCCCCACCACCACGCGTGCGCCGGTCCGGCGCAGCGAGCGCTCCACGCTGTGGGTCGGCGGCTCAAAGGGCATGGCGGCGGGTCCTTTTCAGGTATCGCGGGTGGTCGGCGGGCGCAGAGCCGGCACCCAACCCCGCGCCCTCCACCTTACGACCACCGCAGGACCCGTCGGTCCGCCGAAGCAGACCTCAGCCGTTGGCAGCCGGCCTCACCCCTTGACCGAGCCCGCCAGCAGGCCCCGCACGAAGTAGCGCTGCAGCGCGAAGAAGACGATCAGCGGCACGATCATCGTCAGGAACGCCCCGGCGGTGAGCAGCTCCCAGTGCCCGCCGAAGGAACCGGAGAGCTGGGCCAGGCGCACCGTCATCGGCGCCACGTCGGGTGTGCCGCCCGCGAAGGTCAGGGCCACCAGCAGGTCGTTCCAGACCCAGAGGAACTGGAAGATCGCGAACGAGGCCAGCGCCGGCGCGCAGAGCGGCAGCACGATGGACCGGAAGATCCTGAAGTGCGAGGCGCCGTCCACCACCGCCGCCTCCATCAGGTCCTGCGGCAGCTGGGAGATGAAGTTGTGCAGTAGGAAGGTGGCCAGCGGCATCGCGAACATGGTGTGCGCGAGCCAGACCGGGGCGTAGCTGTTCCCGGTGCCGAGCGGCGGGATCACCGTCACCGCGCCCAGGTGGAAGCCGTGGGAGAAGAGTTGGAGCAGCGGGATCAGCGCCATCTGCAGCGGCACCACCTGCAGCGCGAAGATCACGAAGAAGAGCGTGTCGCTGCCCCGGAACCGCACCCAGGCCAGCGCGTAGGCGGCCATCGAGGCCAGCACCAGCGGAAAGACGGTGGCCGGGATGCTGATCGCCAGCGAGTTGACCAGGTACGGCATCATCCCGCCGCTGACCCCGAACCCGCCCTCGAAGAGCACCGCGTGGTAGTTGGACAGCCCCAGATGCGGGTTGGTGAAGACGGTCCACCACCCGGTGTCCGCCACATCCTGCTTGGGCCGCAGCGAGGTGGCCAGCAGCCCCAGGGTGGGGATGGTCCACAGCGCCGTCATCACCACCACGAAGAGCGAGGCGAGCGGGCTGCTGAAGGATCTGCGCACCGCCTTGGCGGCGGGCAGCGGGCGCTCCCGAACCGGTTCAGCGAACTTGCCGGACGTGCCGGACTCACCGGACCCACCGGACCCACCGGACCCACCGGACCTGCCAGACCTGCCAGACCTGCCGGACTCACCGACCTTGCCGGACTTACCGTGCTGTCCGCTCATCGGGTGGCCCGCTCCTTCCGCAACTGGACGATGTTGTACGCGACCAGCGGCAGCACCGCCATGAAGAGCAGGACCGCGAGCGCGCTCCCCCGCCCGACGTTGAACTGGGTGAAGGACTGCGAGTACATCTCGTTGGCCAGCACCTGGGTGCCGAAGTTGCCGCCGGTCATGGTGCGGACGATGTCGAAGGCCTTGAGCGTGATGAGCAGCACGGTGGTGAGCACCACCACCAGCGTGGTGCGGATCATCGGCACGGTGACGTACCAGAAGAGCCGCAGGCCCTTGGCCCCGTCGAGCCGGGCCGCCTCGGTGATCTCGTCCGGTATCGCCTTGATCGCGGCGGAGAGCACCACCATGGCGAACCCGGTCTGCACCCAGACCATCACCACCATCAGCAGGAAGGTGTTGAGCGGTTGGGAGAGGATCCAGTTCGGCGGGTGCCGCCAGCCGAGCCAGATGGCCAGTTGGCTGAGCAGGCCGATCTGCGACTGTGAGGTGTCGCGCCAGTCATAGACGAACTTCCAGATGATGCTGGCCCCGACCAGCGAGATCGCCATCGGCATGAAGATCAGCGACTTGTAGATGGACTGCCCGCGCATCCGGTCCACCAGCAGCGCCAGTGCCAGGCCGAGTCCGGTGGCCGCCACCGGGACGATCAGCAACCACAGCAGGGTGGTGAGCAGCACCTGGTGGATCGAGTCGTTGCCGAGCGCCCAGTTGTAGTTGGCGGCTCCGACGAACCGGTTGCTGTCGTCGTTGTGGAAGCTCAGGACGATCGTCCGGACCAGTGGCACCACCAGCCCCACCAGGACCAGCAGCAACGCCGGCCCGAGGAAGATCAGCACCGCCAGCGGCCGGGCGAACCGGCCGGTGGCCCGCCCGGCGGCGAAGAACACCAGCAGCAGCACGGCGAGGAAGCCGGCGATCGCGCCCGCGGTGTTACCGAACTTGATCATCGCGTCGTTCCACGAGCCGGCGAGCTCGACCGCCCGCAGCCCGACGCCGCCATGCACCACGCCGCCATACCCGACACCGCCATGCACCACGCCGCCATACCCGACGCCGCCGTGCCCGACGGCGCCATACCCTCCGGGGCCGTGCCCGACAGCGACATGCATCACGCCGCCGTGCGCGGCCCGGGCATCCGTGACCACCATTCGACTCTCCTACCGCTCTACTGCGGCCAGGCGCCGTCGATGTCGGCGGCCACCTTCTGGATGGACTGCCCCTCGGCGAACCAGGCGGTCAGCGACTTCCACTCCTGCCCGGACCCGATCGCGGCCGGCATCATGTCCGAGGCGTCGAAGCGGAAGGTGGACGCGGGGTTGGTCAGCGCGTTGGCGGAGAGCTGGTCGATCGGGTCGGTGTAGAGGCTCTTGTCGACGCTCTGGTTGGCCGAGACCCAACCGGGCGCGACCTTGATCCGGGAGTCGGCCCAGTCCGCGGTCGACAGGTAGTCCTGAACGGCCTGCACCTCGGGCCGGTTGGAGAAGGCGCTCACGAACTCGCCGCCGCCCTCGACCGGGTTGGCGGTCGCCGGGTTCACCGCGGGCAGTTGGAAGGCGAAGACGTCGCCGTCCGGCCCGACCTTGGTGGTCTTGGGCCACTGCGCCTCGTAGAACGAAGCCTGCTGCAGCATCCAGCACTTGCCGGTGAGGACCGGGGTGCCGGCGTCCTGGAAGGTGGTGGTGGCGATCGACTTCACGTCGCCGATGCCCCCGTTGACCCAGGCCGGGTTCTGCATCCAGTTCGCCACGGTCTGCATGGACTGCTGGATCTGCGGGTCGCTGAACTTGATCTTGTGGCTGACCCACTGGTCGTAGACGTCGCCGCCCTGGCCGCCGAGCACCACCTCCTCCAGCCAGTCGGTGGCCGGCCAGCCGGTCGCAGTGCCCGAACTGATGCCGCCGCACCACGGCTTGCTTCCGTTGGTGCCGGCCTTGGCCATCTTGTCGCTGAGCGCCATCAGATCGGCCCAGGTCTTCGGAACGTCATAGCCGGCCTGCTTGAAGGCCTTGGGCGAGTACCAGACCAGGGACTTCATGTTGGCGCTCATCGGAGCCGCGTAGAAGGTCCCGTTGACGGAGCCGTAGGTCTTCCAGATCGGGCTCCACTGGTTCTCATTGGCCTCGGTGCGGGCCGACGGCTTGACCACCTTGCCGGTCTTGACCATCTGCGCCAGCAGGCCGGGCTGCGGGATGACCGCCAGGTCGGGCGCGTTGCCGCCGTCGACCCGCACTGGCAACTGGGACTCGAAGTCGTTGGAGCCCTCGTAGGAGATCTGGATCCCGGTGCACTTGCTGAAGTCCGTCCAGGACTTCTCCAGCGAGTCCGACTCCGGACTGGTGATCGACGCGAACATCGTCACCTTGGTGCCCGAATGCCCCGCGTAGGGCTGGAACTTGGCACAGTCCCCGGCGAGCGTGGTGGGACCGCCGCCGCCTCCGCCGCCCGAGCTGTTGGAGCAGGCCGACACCAGGGCCAGGCCGAGTACCGCGGGGGCGATGATCAGATTCCTACGAAGCCGGACACTCACGATGCTGTTCACTGCGTTCTCCTGCGGCCTGGAACGGACGACGAGCGGACGAACGGGACGAACGAAGAGCACGAGCGGACGAACGGCACGCACGAAGAGCACGAGCCGACGAACGGGACGCACGAGGATCACGTGCGAGCGCGGCGCTGAACGAGTCGACGGTGACGGGTAGTTGGCGCTGGGTCCTCGGCAACTGATCCGACGACGGTAACGTATTGATCATCCGGCGCCAAGGGATCGCACCAAGGGATCGGACCATGGTTGCTTGCCCGCCCAGGCCGGAGCCCAAAACGACGCCGGCCCGGCTCGAGTCAAATGACAGAACAGCAGAACGACAGGACGACGCCGGCGCGCGGAGTCGACGAATGATCGACTTCGCGCGCCGGGCATCCTGTCCCACCAGCAGACTGACGAAACATCAGACCTGCCGGAGCCACCGGCGAAGCAGAACGGCTCGAAACCCGCCGGCGAAGCAGGACGGCCAGAACGGCTGGCGGTCAAAACAGCCGACGGCCGGAACAGCCGGCAGTCAGAACAGCCGGACCGGCAGCTCCCGAAGGCTGTTCACCACCATCGAGGCAGCCGGCCGCAGTTCGCCGTCCGGCACCGCCGGCGCCAGCCCGGGGAACCGCTCGAAGAGCGCGGGCAGCGCCACCTGCGCCTCCAGCCGGGCCAGCGGCGAGCCGGGGCAGACATGCGGACCGTGGCCGAACGACAGGTGCCGGTTCGGGCTGCGCGTGATGTCGAACAGCTCGGCGGTCACCCCGTGCTGCAGCGGATCCCGGCCGATCGCGTTGTAGGAGATCATCACCGGGTCGCCGGCCGGCACCACCACACCGTCCCCCACCTCGATCGGCTCGGCGGCGAACCGGAACAGGAAGTTGCTGGTCGGCGGCGTCCACCGGAGCGACTCCTCGACCACCGCGTCCCAGCCCACCTCCCCGGTGCGGACCAGCGCCAGCTGGTCGGGGTGGCCGAGCAGGGCCCGCACCGCGTTGGTGATCAGGTTGACCGTGGTCTCGTGCCCGGCCGCGATGATCACCCGGATGGTGGCCGCCGCCTCCTCGTCGGTGAGCGCACTGCCCTCCAGGTCGGCCGCGAGCAGCGCGCTCGCCAGATCGTCGCGGGGCGCCGCCCGGCGCTGCCGCACCACGTCGTTGACGAAGGCGTTGAGCGCCGCGATGGTGGCCTGGATGCCGGCCGGGTCGGGCACGCTGCTCAGGAACACCTCGTACAGGCCGCGCAGATACCCGTGGTCGGCCGGGTCGAGCCCGAGCAGCGAGCCGATCACCGACATCGGCAGCGGGAACGCGAAGGCGTTCTTCAGGTCCACCACCGGCTCACCCGCCGCCAGCTTGTCCAGCAACTGCCCTGTGAGCAGCTCAATTTGAGGGCGCAGCAGCTCCACCCGGCGCGGCGTGAACGCCTGCGCCACCAGGGCGCGCAGCCGCCGGTGCTCCTCCCCGTCGGTGGTGACCATGCTCGGCCCGGGCACCGCAAGGCCGATCAGCGGCCAGTCGCGCGGCACCTCGCCGCGCTGCAGGGCGGCCCAGTGCTCGGCGTCCTTGACCAGCCGGTGGTCCGTCAGCAGCGCCCGGGCCGCCGCGTGCTGGGTGACCGCCCAGGCCGGCACCCCGCCGGGCAGCAGCACCCGCGCCACCGGCCCGGCCGCCCGCAGCAGCGCGCCCTCGCCGGCACTGTCCCGCGCGAACGGGTCCAGTGCTATGACCGCTTGAGTCAACGGAAAGCCCCTCCTCCTGTGTTAGCGGCCGGGGTGAAGCTCACGGGCAGTGCCACCAGCGCCCGCACCCAGGCCGAGGGCCGCCAGACCAGGGCGTGTTCGGCCACGGCCAGCCCAAGGTCGGGCAGCCGGTCGAGCAGCACCTCGATGGCGGTGGCGGCGATCACCTCGGCGGCCTCCTGCGCGGGGAACGGGCAGCGGTGCTCACCGTGCGAGAAGCTCAGGTGCGCGTGGTTGCCCTCCGGCGCCGAGCCGTCGGGCGACCGCACCGCCGGGTCCGCGTTGGCCCCGGCGAAGCCGAGCAGCAGCATGTCGCCCTCAGCGATCTTCTGCCCGCCCAGCTGGGTGTCGCGGATCGCCCACCGGCCCGCGAAGTTCTGGGTCGGGGTGTCCTCCCAGAGTGCCTCGGTGAGCGCCTGGCCGACGCTGCGCCGTCCGCCCGAGAGCGAGGCCGCGAACCGCTCGTCGGTCAGCATCAGCCGCAGTGCGTTGGCGATCCAGTAGGCGGTCGGCTGGTGGCCGGCGATCAGCAGCACCCGCAGGTCTCGGATCACCTCGTCGTCGGTCAGCCCGGCCGGGTGCACCAGCAGCCGCGAGGTGACGTCGGCGCCCGGCCGGGCCCGCTTGGCCTCCACCAGCTCCGTCATCAGGGCGATGAGGCGCTGCGCCCCCTGCTGGGCGTTGGCCCCGCCGTCCAGCATGTCCAGCAGCCCCTGGATCAGCACCGGCACCTGGGACGGGTCCAGGCCGAGCATCCAGCAGAGCACCAGCAGCGGCATCCGGTGCGCGTACTCGGCGACCAGGTCGGCCTCGCCGCGGCCCGCGAAGTCGTCGATCAGCCGGTCGGCGACCCGCTCGCAGTAGGTCTTCAGCTCGTACGGGTCGACCGCGGCCAGGGCCTCGGTGATCGCCGCCGAGCGGCGCTGGTGCTCGCTGCCCTCGGTGTAGAGGACCGACGGCACCGCGGCCATCATCGGCCGCAGCGGCCAGTCCTCGGGGATCGAGGGCCAGGCGTTCCAGCGCCTGGAGTCACGGCCGAAGATCTTGGGCTGGCTGGTCACCAACTGCAGCTCGCGATAGCCGATCACCAGCCAGGCCGGTACCCCGCCGGCCAGCTCGACCGGGGCCACCGGCCCGTGTGCGGCCCGCAGTTCGCGGTACACCTGACCGGGGTCGGTCTGGAAGCGCGGCCCGTACAGCGGCGCGGCGCCGCGGTGCGCCGGGCAGCCGGGGGGCGGGGTGGTCGCCGGTTCGGTCACGAGAGGTCCTCCACATCAGCGTCGGCCGGCCCGTACCGGGCCTCGGCCAGCTCGGTCAGGTGGCGGACCAGGGTGATCAGCACCTGCTTGCCGGACTCCTTCTCGCGGGCGTCGCAGTCGAGCAGCGGCACTTCGGGCGACAGGTCGAGCGCCTCGCGGACCTGCTCCAGGGTGTGCTGGGGCGGCTCGAAGTTGTTGCGGGCCACCACGAACGGCATCCCGTGGTGCTCCAGCCGGTCGATGGCGTAGAAGGAGTCCTCCAGCCGCCGCGGGTCGACCAGCACCACCGCGCCGAGCGCGCCGGAGAACAGCCGGTCCCAGAGGAACCAGAACCGCTCCTGCCCGGGCGCGCCGAACAGGTAGAGCACGCTCTCGGCGGAGAGGGTGATCCGGCCGAAGTCGAATGCGACCGTGGTGGACCGCTTGTCCGCCACCGCCGACGGGTCGTCGATCCCCACGCCGGCCTTGGTCATCACCTCTTCGGTGGTGAGCGGACGGATCTCGCTGACCGAGCCGACCAGGGTGGTCTTGCCGGCACCGAAGCCGCCGACCACGACGATCTTCCAGGCGTTGTCGGCGGTGCTGCGCAGCGGCGTACGGGCGGGGCGAGCGGCTTCGACGACGGCGGTGCCGGCGACACCGAAAGTGTCAGAGCCGTTGGAGTCCATGCAGCACCTGCTTCAGCGTGTCGACGTCGGGCAACCGGTTGGTCCGCGGGGCGAACCGGGGGTGGCGGGCGGTGATCCGGCCGGCCTCCAGCAGGTCGCCGAGCAGGATCTTGATCACGCTGACCGGCAGCCCCAGCTCGGCGGAGAGCTCCACCACCGCGATCGGGTGCTCGGCCAGCCGCAGGATCCGCGCGTGCTCGGACTGCATCCCGGCCACCGGCGCGCTCTCCGCGACGATCAGCGTCACCACGTCGAACGCGTCGGTGGCCGGACGGCTGCGGCCGCCGGTCACCGTGTAGAGGCGGTCCGGGCCGTCGTCGGGCCCGAGCCGCCGACGGCCGGTCATGCCTCCCCGGCGGTGGCGTCCTCGCGCGGCGGCGCGCTCAGGAACTCGCCGATCTGCTCGATCAGGGCGTGCATGTTGTGGCCGACCAGGCCGACGTCGGCGCTGTCCTCGGTGACCACGGCCAGGTGCGCGCCCTGGCCCGCCTCCACGATGCACAGGATGCCGCCGTGGAACTCGGTCATCGACTGGCGCACCCCACCGGTGCCGTCGCCGAACTCGATCGAGGCGCCGTGCGCCAGGCTCTGGATCCCGGAGGCGATGGCGGCCAGCTGGTCGGCCTGGTCCTCGGTCAGGCCGGTGCTGTGGCAGAGCTTCAGGCCGTCGGCGGAGAGCACCAGGGCGTGCCGGGAGTCGGGCGTGTTGGCCAGCAGGTTCTCCAACAGCCAGTCGAGGTCGCGGTCGGTGGTGCTGCTCATCGGGGGTCGTCCTTCGAGAAGTCGGCGGGTGGCGCGGGGTCGGGCAGGGGCACAGCGGTTCGGGCGCCCTGCACGGCCTGCCGGAAGGCACCGAGGCGGGCGGCGTTCGGCGGCCGGCGCCGCACCGCGGGGGCTGCGGGCGCCGGGGTGGCCGATGCGGCCAGGGTCTGGCCGCGTCGGCGCTTGGGCAGGTCGTTGCCGCCGGCCGGCGGCGCGGGCACGCTCTCAACGACGTCGGCCTCGGGGGCGCTGGTTCCGTCCGAGGTGGCGTCAGCTGCGGGCCGGGCGGCGGGAATCGCGGGGCGGACGGCGGGCAGGGCGGGGCGGACGGCGGGCAGGGCGGGCCGGGCTTGAGGTGCGGGGGCCGACGGCGCGGGGGCGAGCGGCGCAGGGGCGTCCGGCTCCTGGTCCTCCGGCTCCGGCTGGCTGATCAGCTGCGCCGGCACCAGCATCACCACACCGGTGCCGCCGCGCGACGAGGGCCGGAAGGAGATCGACAGGCCGTGCTTGCGGGCCAGCGCGCCGACCACCGCGAAGCCCAGCCTGGTTCCGGCGGAGAGCGTGGTCAGGTCGAGCGGCTCCCCGGACACCGCCTGCTCGGCCCGGCGCAGCCAGACCTCGGAGAGCCCCAGACCGCCGTCCTCGACGGTGATCGCCAGACCGGTGTGCAACTCCTCGACGTAGACGTGCACTTCGGTCGGCGGAGCGGAGAAGTTGGCGCCGTTGTCCATCAGTTCGGCCAGCGCGTGCATCACGCCCTCGGCCGCGAACCCGGCCACCGACGCGGTGCTCGCCGAGTGCAGCCGCACCCGCCGGTAGGCGCCGATCCGCCCGAGCGCCCCACGCAGCACGCTCTCCACCGGGATCGGCCTGGTCCACCGGCGGCCGCTGCGGGCGCCGGTGAGCACGGCGATGCTGTCCGCCATCCGTCCCACCTGGGCGGTGCTGTGATCGAGGCTCAGCAGATCGCCGAGGACCGTGTCGTCATGCCGGTGCTGCATGTCGCGCAGCTCGGCGTGCATGCTGGTGGCCAGTGCCTGGACCCGGCCGGCGGCGGTCGCGCAGACCGCCAGCGCGGCGGCCCGCTGGCGCTCGCCGTGCGCGACCTCGCGGGCCAGCAGCACCAGCAGGTCCTCGTGCGCGGTCTGCCGGTGCTCCACCAGGACGGTCTCCACCGAGGCGCCGGCCCGCAGCCGGCGGACCACCTCGGGAATGGTGTGCTCGGCCAGCTTGGCCAGTTCGGCCCGTTCGTCGTCGGCCGCGGCCCGGGCGGCGGCCGCCTCGGTGCGCGCCTCCACGGCCTCCGCGCGGGCGGCCAGGGTCTCGGAGCGGGCCGCCTCGGCGTCGGTGTGGCTCGCCTGGGCGCGGGCCCGGGCGGCCTGCGCCTCGGCCATCGCGTCGGCGGTGGCGGCTTCCGCGCGCACCACCGCGGCGAGTGCGGCTTCGCCCTTGGTCCGGGCGGTGGCCAGCTGGGCCGCCAGGTGACGGGCCCGGCGGCGTTGGACGAGGGCCGCGGCGACCGCGGCGCACCAGGCCGCGGCGGCCACCGCGGACCACAGGCCGACGGCGGTGCGGTCCCGGTCGGGGGCCGCCGCGGTGGCGGCGATCACGGCGGTTGCGGCGACCAGCACCGCCGCCAGCGCCGCGAGCAGCATGGCCGGTCGGCCGGAGAGGCGTGAGCGTGCGGTCATCGGTCGGTTCCTCGGCGGGTCGGGATCGGGCAGGCGACAGCGCACCGGCCCCCCGCAGCCGGGAGCGGCATGATCAGTTCACGCGGTCAACTGATGATATCGACTTAGATATTCAGCTCAAACGTTCAATTGACGTGACGTCTGTCAAATCCAGCGGACATGCCAAAGGGCGGTGCCACCGGTCGACCCGGTGGCACCGCCCCTCGTCAGGCGGCTGTGATCAGCTGCAGCCGCTGGTGGAGCCGCAGCCCTCGCACAGGTAGCAGCTGCCCGCACGGCGCATCTTGGTGCCGCAGGAGAAGCAGAGCGGCGCGTCGGCGTTCAGGCCGAGCTGGATCTCCAGCAGCTCCGTCGAGTTGTGCGGCGCCTTGGAGGCGGTCGGCGCCGGCAGCTCGACGACCTGGTCGGCCCGGGTGGCCAACGGCGCGGACTGGGCCAGGCTCTCGACGTCCAGGTCGTCCTCGAGCGGCTCGTAGGAGCCGGTCTCCAGGTGGCGCTGGCGCTCCTCGACGGAGTGGATGCCGAGCGCCGAGCGGGTCTCGAACGGCAGGAAGTCAAGCGCCAGGCGGCGGAAGATGTAGTCGACGATCGACTGGGCCATCCGCACGTCCGGGTCGTCGGTCAGACCGGCCGGCTCGAAGCGCATGTTGGTGAACTTCGAGACGTAGGTCTCCAGCGGGACGCCGTACTGCAGGCCGACCGAGACGGCGATGGAGAAGGCGTCCATCATGCCCGCCAGGGTGGAGCCCTGCTTGGACATCTTGAGGAAGACCTCGCCGAGGCCGTCGTCCGGGTAGGAGTTGGCGGTCATGTAGCCCTCGGCGCCACCCACCGTGAAGGAGGTGGTGATGCCGGGACGGCCCTTGGGCAGGCGCTTGCGGACCGGGCGGTACTCGACCACCTTCTCCACGGCGGCCGGCTCGACCGGGGCCGGGGCCGCCTTCGCCTCGTCGCCCTTCTTCTTGGCCGACAGCGGCTGGCCCACCTTGCAGTTGTCGCGGTAGATCGCCAGCGCCTTGACGCCCAGCTTCCACGCCTCGAAGTAGATCTCCTCGACCTCCTCGACGGTGGCGTTCTCCGGCATGTTGACGGTCTTGGAGATCGCACCGGAGATCCACGGCTGGATCGCCGACATCATGCGGACGTGGCCCATCGGGGAGATGGAGCGGTCGCCCATCGCGCAGTCGAAGACCTCGTAGTGCTCGGTCTTCAGGCTCGGGGCATCGAGGACGTTGCCGTGCTCGGCGATGTGCGCCACGATCGCCTCGATCGCCTCACCGTGGTAGCCCAGGCGCTTGAGGGCGCGCGGCACGGTGTTGTTGACGATCTGCATCGAGCCGCCGCCGACCAGCTTCTTGAACTTGACCAGGGCGAGGTCGGGCTCCACGCCGGTGGTGTCGCAGTCCATCATCAGGCCGATGGTGCCGGTCGGGGCCAGCACCGAGGCCTGGGCGTTGCGGAAACCGTTCTGCGCGCCGATCCGCAGCACGTCCTGCCAGGTCTCGTTGGCGGCGGCCCAGACCGGGGCGTCCAGGTCGTCCAGCGCGACGGCGGTCAGGCTGGCGTCCGCGTGCTGCTTCATCACCCGCTGGTGCGGGGCGGCGTTGCGGGCGTAGCCGTCGTACGGGCCGACCACACCGGCCAGTTCGGCGCCGCGACGGTAGGCGGTGCCGGTCATCAGCGAGGTGATGGCACCGGCCAGCGCGCGGCCGCCGTCCGAGTCGTAGGCGTGGCCGGTGGCCATCAGCAGCGCGCCCAGGTTGGCGTAGCCGATGCCCAACTGGCGGTAGGCGCGGGTGGTCTCGCCGATCTTCTCGGTCGGGAAGTCGGCGAAGCAGATCGAGATGTCCATCGCGGTGATGACCAGCTCGACCACCTTGGCGAAGGTGACCGCGTCGAAAGAGTCGTCGTCGCGCAGGAACTTCATCAGGTTCAGCGAGGCCAGGTTGCAGCTGGAGTTGTCCAGGTGCATGTACTCGGAGCAGGGGTTGGACGCGTTGATCCGACCCGACTCCGGGCAGGTGTGCCAGTGGTTGATGGTGGAGTCGTACTGGATGCCCGGGTCGGCGCAGGCCCAGGCCGCCTCGGCCATCTTGCGGAACAGCTTCTTGGCGTCGACGGTCTCGATGACCTCGCCGGTCAGCCGGGCCCGCAGGCCGAACTCGGTGCCGTTCTCCACCGCCGTCATGAACTCGTCCGAGACCCGGACCGAGTTGTTGGCGTTCTGGTACTGGACGGAGGTGATGTCGTCGCCGCCCAGGTCCATGTCGAAGCCCGCGTCACGCAGCGCGCGGATCTTCTCCTCCTCCTTCACCTTGGTCTCGATGAAGGCCTCGACGTCCGGGTGGTCCACGTCGAGCACGACCATCTTGGCGGCCCGGCGGGTGGCGCCACCGGACTTGATGGTGCCGGCCGAGGCGTCCGCGCCGCGCATGAAGGAGACCGGGCCGGAGGCGTTGCCGCCGGAGGAGAGCAGTTCCTTGGAGGAGCGGATCCGGGAGAGGTTCAGGCCGGCGCCGGAGCCGCCCTTGAAGATCATCCCCTCTTCCTTGTACCAGTCCAGGATCGACTCCATGGAGTCGTCCACGGCCAGGATGAAGCAGGCGCTGACCTGCTGCGGCTGCTTGGTGCCGACGTTGAACCAGACCGGGGAGTTGAAGCTGAACACCTGGTGGAGGAGGGCGTGGGTCAGCTCGTGCTCGAAGACCTCGGCGTCGGCGGCGGAGGCGAAGTAACCGTTCTTCTCACCGGCGGCGCGGTAGGTCAGCACCACCCGGTCGATGATCTGCTTCAGGCTCCACTCGCGCTGCGGGGTGCCCAGGGCGCCGCGGAAGTACTTGCTGGTGACGATGTTGACCGCGTTCACCGACCAGAAGTCGGGGAACTCGACGCCGCGCTGCTCGAAGTTGATCGAGCCGTCGCGCCAGTTGGTCATGACGACGTCGCGCCGCTCCCAGGTGACCTCGTCATAGGGGTGGACCCCGGGGGTGGTGTAGATGCGCTCGATCCGCAGACCGCCCTTGGGGGCCTTGCCGCCCTTGCCGGCCTTCTCGGACTTCGACCCGCGTGCGCTGCCGCTCGTGGTGTCTGTCACTTCTTCTCCTCCTCCTGGGCAAACGCCCGGCATACCCCAATTGTCCTTCTCGGGGTGTGCTGCTTCGCTTCTCCTGGTGGGCGGGCAGGCCGGGGGCGCCGACCGGTTCGCACCGTCTGTGTTGGTTTGCGCGCCGTTTTCGGGCACGCCTGAGCCCCGGAGGGCGTGGGTAACCGCCTCCTAGGGCGCCGCGGCGGGGACGGGCACGGCGGAGCCGTCCTCGTCCTGCGCGGTGGCGGACCGCTCCGCGCCTCGCAACTCCGCGATGGCGGCCTCGAAGTCCGCAAGTCCGTCGTATGCCTGGTAGACCGAGGCGAACCGCAGGTACGCGACGACGTCCAGGTCCTTCAGCGGGCCGAGTATGGCCAGGCCCACGTCGTGCGTGGAGAGCTCGGCGCTGCCACTGGCGCGCACGCACTCCTCCACCCGCTGGCCGAGCAGCGCCAGGGCGTCCTCGGTGACCGGTCGACCCTGGCAGGCCTTGCGGACCCCGGAGATCACCTTCTCGCGGCTGAACGGCTCGGTCACCCCACTGCGCTTGATCACCATGAGCGCGGCCGTCTCCACCGTGGTGAACCGCCGACTGCAGTCGGGGCACTGGCGGCGGCGGCGAATCGCACTGCCGTCATCAGTGGTGCGACTGTCGACCACACGGCTGTCGGAGTGCCGGCAGAAGGGGCAGTGCACGGGGGACTCCCTTCCTGGGCGAACCGGCTGAGCGGGCTGGGCAGAGCCATAGTCTAGGCCACGCGTTCAAGATCCAATAACACGGGGACCACAACCTGTGGGCTGCGAGCAGCTATACAACCACTAGATCTTGCGTGGCGCACCATCCAACACGCCAGACGCGCAGTGGCTCCGAAATCACCCCGCGCTATCGCCGCAGGTCAGTTGCGAGTCGCCCGCGCGAGCCATTTCGACCACTCACCCGAACGGCCGAGAAGAGCACGCTAGAATCACTGATCGAACATTTAATCGACCGCACATACACCCAAAGCCTTGATCGAGTCACGCGACTCCGAAATAATTCACTCGAACGTGTGTTTGGCGCAACCTTTCGATAGGTGCTGCCGTTGGGCTGGGCAAGCAGGGAAGACCGCCCGTCGAGAGGGGCCGCCATGAGCACCGTACAGACCAGTAGCACCAATAACACCGCTCTCCAGAACACCGTTGCCGACGGCCGCGGCATCCCGGTACAGGAGGACCGCAGCAGCATGGACCGCAGCGACAGCTCCCGTCCCGGCGGCGCGCCGGGCTTCCTCCAGGACCAGCCGGTCGAGCATGCCTCGGTGCAGGACGTTCCGCTCGGCCTGCCCGGCGGCCAGGCCCGCTCGCTGCCCGGCCGCCCGCCGGGGATCCGCACCGACGAGGCCGGGCTGACCGAGCGGCAGCGCCGGGTGATCGACGTGATCCGGGATTCGGTGCAGCGCCGCGGCTATCCGCCGAGCATGCGGGAGATCGGCCAGGCAGTCGGGCTCTCCTCCACCTCCTCGGTGGCGCACCAGCTGATGGCCCTGGAGCGCAAGGGGTTCCTGCGGCGCGACCCGCACCGCCCCCGGGCCTACGAGGTGCGCGGCGTCGAGGTCACCCGCCCCAACACCGCCGATGCCGCGGGCCGCCCCTCCACCTCCTATGTGCCGCTGGTCGGCCGGATCGCCGCCGGAGGGCCGATCCTGGCCGAGCAGACGGTCGAGGACGTCTTCCCGCTCCCCCGCCAGCTGGTCGGCGAGGGTGAGCTGTTCGCGCTCACCGTGCGCGGCGACTCGATGATCGAGGCGGCCATCTGCGACGGGGACTGGGTCACCGTGCGCCGCCAGCCGGTCGCCGAGAACGGCGACATCGTGGCCGCCATGATCGACGGCGAGGCCACCGTCAAGCGCCTCAAGCGCGAGGACGGCCGGATCTGGCTGCTGCCGCACAACCCGGCCTACGAGCCGATCCCGGGCGACAACGCGACCATCCTGGGCAAGGTCGTCGCGGTGCTGCGCCGCCTCTGACTCGGGCGTGCCCCACCTGCTTCTGGCGGGCCGTCGGTGTATCCGACGGCCCGCCAGCCTTTTCTGCCCCTGTCGCCTCGTCTGCCCGCAGGCCGGCTGAGCCCGGTCAGCCCCGCTTGGCGACCGGCCGGACCGGCGGCGCGCTCTGGTCGATGGACGCCAGCGAACGGCGCACCTGGTTGCGATCGGTCGTGTACCAGAAGTCCGGCATCGAGGCCCGGAAGAAGCCGCCGTACCGCGCGGTGGCCAGCCGCGGATCGAGCACCGCGACCACACCCCGGTCGTCGGCCGCCCGGACCAGCCGGCCCGCGCCCTGCGCCATCAGCAGCGCGGCATGCGTGGCCGCCACCGCCATGAAGCCGTTCCCGCCGGCCTCCTCCACCGACTTCTGCCGGGCACTCATCAGCGGATCATCGGGCCGCGGGAACGGGATCCGGTCCATCACCACCAACTGGCAGGCGGAGCCCGGCACATCCACGCCCTGCCAGAGCGACAGGGTGCCGAAGAGGCAGGTCTCGGCATCGCTCGCGAAGTTCCGGATCAGCTCGCCCAGGGTGTCCTCGCCCTGCAGCAGGATCGGGTAGTCCAGCCGCTCGCGCAGCTGCTCGGCGGCGGTCTGCGCGGCCCGCATCGAGGAGAACAGCCCGAGCGTGCGCCCGCCGGCGGCACCGATCAGCTCGGCCAACTCGTCCAGCATCTGCGGCCGTTCCGGCTCCCGGCCGGGCGCCGGCAGATGCTTGGCGACGTAGAGGATGCCCTGCTTGGGGTAGCTGAACGGCGAGCCGACGTCCAGCGCCCGCCAGACCGGCGGCGCGTCCTCGCTCAGGTCGCGGTCCGGCTCCGCCCCGCCGCGCTGTTCCGGCAGCCGCCCCTCGCCGGGCAGCCCGACCGAAGCGGCCACCCCGGTGAAGTCGCCGCCCAGCTTCAGGGTGGCCGAGGTCAGCACCACCGAGCGCTCCTTGTAGAGGTTCTCCCGCAGCAGCCCGGAGACGCTCATCGGCGCCACCCGCAACGAGGCCGGGACCAGCCCGTAGCGGTCGCTGCGCTCGATCCAGATCACGTCGTACGGCGACTCCTCGAGCAGCCGCTCGGTGGTGTCGTGCAGCGACTCGACGGCGGCCATCGCCTGCTTGCGGACCGCGTCCTCGTCGGTGAGGCCCTTGTCCCGGATCTCGCCGAGCGAGGTGATCACCTGGCGGCTGGCGTCCCGGATCGCGGCGACCGCGTAGCCGAGGTACTCGGGCAGTTCGTCGACCTTGCCGGGCTGGGCGGTCTCCATCAGGCCGTGGTAACTCTCGGCGGCGGCCTGCAGCGCGTCCACCGCCTTCTCGTTGGCCAGCCGGGCGGCCCGCTTGACCGCGCGGTTGACCGCACCGACGGTGAGCTCAGCGGTGGCCGCGCCGGTCACCCGGTTCACCAGCTCGTGCGCCTCGTCGATGATCAGCAGCTCGTGCTCGGGCAGCACCGGGGCGCCCTCGATCGCATCGATCGCCAGCAGCGCGTGGTTGGTCACCACCACATCGGCCAGCTTGGCGCGCTCCCGGGCCCGCTCCGCGAAGCACTCCGGCCCGTACGGGCAGCGGGTGGCGCCCAGGCACTCCCGGGAGCTGACCGAGAGCTGGGCCCAGGCTTTGTCGGAGACGCCCGGGGTCAGGTCGTCCCGGTCGCCGGTCTCGGTCTCGTCGGCCCAGTCGCGCAGCCGGAGCACGTCCTCGCCGAGCTTGCCGGTCGGCCCGGCGATCTCCTCCAGCGGGATCAGCCCCTCGCCCTCCTCACTGGGCGCGCCCTCGTGCGCCCGGTGCAGGCAGAGGTAGTTGGAGCGGCCCTTGAGCATGGCGAACTGCGGGCGGCGGCGCAGCACCGGGTGCAGCGCGTCCACGGTGCGCGGCAAGTCCCGCTCCACCAGCTGGCGTTGCAGCGCCAGCGTGGCGGTGGCCACCACCACGCGGTCGCCGTGCGCCAGCGCCGGCACCAGGTAGGCCAGCGACTTGCCGGTGCCGGTGCCGGCCTGCACCAGCAGGTGCTCGGCACTCTCGACGGCCTCGGCGACCGCCTCGGCCATCCTGATCTGGCCGGGCCGCTCGACACCGCCGACCGCGGTGACGGCGGCGTGCAGCAGTTCGGGGATCCGGCCGGCGGTCTCGGCGACGAAGGCGGCGGGCTCGGCGGGCTCGGCAGGGAGATCCTCGGCCGGCAACTGGGGTGCGGAGTCGTTCCTCATGGCACTCCAACCCTACGGTGCCGGACTGACAACGCTCTCCCGCGGACCGGGCAACGCACTGCCCGCCGGGTCCGCCAGCGGATTGGCCACCCGTCCGTGCACCGCGGCGTGCGGACGCTGCGGGCGGTCCCGGTAGCCGTCGAGCAGCAGCCGGTTGCGGTTCAGGCAGAGCCGGTCGATCTCGGGGGTGAGCAGGTCGAACAGCGCGAACCGGTCCGCCAGCTCCGGGAACCGTCGCTGGTAGGCCGTGATCTCGCCGCGCAGCAGCTCCCAGAACTCCGGCTCGGGCAGCCCGCAGCGGCGCTCCAGCAGCGGCGCCAGGAACCGGTAGACGCCGATGAACAGCCCGGCGTGCAGGAACTGGCACAGCCCCGCCGGGCCCTCCCGCAGCAGCACCCCGGTGACCGCCGGGTCCAGCCCGCGCAGCTCCCGCAGGTCACGGTCGCTGATGTTGACGTCGTCCACGAAGTCCTTGACCGCCAGCCGGACCGGCACGTCGCGCCGGTCGAACAGCACGATCGCGTTCTCCCCGTGCGGCGAGAACACCGTGCCGTAGCGGTAGAGGAAGTGCAGTAGCGGCGGCAGCATCACCGCGAACAGCCGCCTCGTCCAGTCCCGCGCGGTCAGCCCGGACCGGGCGATCAGCTCCTCGACCAGGCTGCGCCCGTCGCCGCCGGTCTGCAGCAGCGCCGCCAGGGTGCGCCCGCGCTCGCCGGGCTCCAGACAGCTGCCCAGCGGCTCCCGCCAGATCGCACCGAGCAGCTCCTTGTACTGGTACGGCGCCTCCGGCAGCCGCGCGTAGTACGGGTGCCGGACCGCCACCGAGGCGACCTCGCCGAGCAGCACCACCCGGCACTCCTCGCGCAGGAACCGGTCCTGGTCGCGCAGCCGGTGGATCCACGCGGTCACGGCCGGCGCGGCCAGCGCCCGCTCGGTCGGCAGGCCGCGCCACACCAGGGTGTTGAGCACCGAGAGCGGCAGCTTCACGGTCCGCCGCTGCGGGCTGGTGATGTTGAAGAAGGTCCGGATCGACTGCTGCGGCAGCCGCAGGTCCCGGTCGACCGGCAGCAGCACGATCCGGCCGTCGGCCACCCAGGGTGCGAACAGCGGCAGCACCGTCTCGTCCCACTGCCAGGGATGCACCGGCAGCAGCAGGTAGCGGGTCGGGTCCAGGCCGCGGTCGGCGAGCAGCAGCCGGTAGCCGGCCAGCACCTCCAGGTCCAGCTCCTGGCGGTAGAGCTGCTCCGGCTCGGCCAGCTCGCCGAGGCCCCGGTAGGCGGCCAGGTCGCGGTGGACGGCCAGCCAGCGCAGGCTCTGCAGCTGCCGCGCCTCGGGGGCCCAGGCGGCGGCGTCCGAGGCTGAGAAGCCGAGCCGGCCCTTGTTCGGCACGATCCACGGGTGTCCGGTCTGGTGGCCCTCCAGCGTGGTGTGGTCCAGCTCGGCCAGCTCGGCCGCCGTCAACTGCTGGGCCGCCAGCCGGACGTCGGCGAGCAGGGTGGCGGTCAGCTCGCGGACCAGGTGGCCGACCGTGTCCCCGGTGAGCCCGAGCGGCTGACGGGCCGCCAGCAGGAACTCCAGCGGATCGTCGGCCGGCTCGCCGTCCCGGCGCACCGAGCCGGGCTCGACCTGCCAACTGCCGTAGGCACCGCGCCGAGCGGCGAACCGGTAGACCGGACCGCCGGGGAGCGCGATCCGGTAGCCGTCGTCGACCGGTTCGGGGGTCAGCAGCTCCTCGTAGGCGAACTCGCCGAGCATCTTGGCCAGTAGCGCCCGGCAGGCCTGCTGCCAGCGGCCAGCGGTGAGGGCGTCATCGGCCGGCGGACGGTGCATGGTGCGGCTCCTTGGTGGCGGCGCCGCCCTGGGTCGGCAGGGCGGCGGGGGCGAAGCTGGTCCAGGCGGTCCGGGCCGGTAGCGGGTGCACCACCCGGCCGGTGAGCGCGTTCAGGATCACTGCCGCGCGGTGGGCGCCCAGGCCCAGGTCGGGGGTACCGACGCCGTGGGTGTGCAGTTCGGCGTTCTGCACGTAGAGGCCGCCGGTCAGGGCGGGTGCGGTGGCCACCCGGTGGTCCAGGTCGACCCGGAAGCGGCCCTGCTCGTCCCAGTCGATCAGGTCGGCCAGCGGGTCGAGGAACGCCGGGTGGGCGGCCCGGTAGCCGGTGGCGAGCACCACGGCGTCGGTGCGCAGGGTGCGGCCGGCGCCCGAGTCGCGGTGCAGGCAGCGCAGTTCCAGGCCGCCGCGCGGGCCGGGCAGCGCGGCGGTCACCTCGGTGCCGGGGGTGATCTCCGCGTCCACCGCGCCGATCGGGCGGCCGATGGTGCGCTCGTAGAGCAGGTCGTGGATGTCGGCCAGGGTCTCGGCGCTGGCCGCCTTGTGCAGTTGCCACTGCTCGGCCACCAGCCGGTCGCGCACCGCCTCGGGCAGCGCGTGGAAGTACCGGGTGTAGTCGGGGGTGAAGTGCTCCAGGCCGAGCTTGGAGTACTCCATCGGCGCCAGCGCCCTGGTCCGGGTGAGCCAGCGCAGCCGGGTGCCGTCCTCGCCGCGGGAGCGCAGCAGGTCGAGGAAGACCTCGGCGCCGGACTGCCCGGAGCCGACCACGGTGATGTCCCGGGCCGGCCGCAGCTCGACGCGCCGCCGCAGGTAGTCGCCGGAGTGCCAGACCGCCGGGTGGCCCTCGAACGCGGCGAATGCGGTCGGCCAGACCGGCCTGGTGCCGACGCCGAGCACCAGGTTGCGGGACCGGACGGTCTCACCGCCGCCGAGCTCCGCCTCGAAGAGGCCGTCCGCCCAGCGGACCGCCGCGACCTCGGCGCCGAAGCGGCAGCTGGGAAGCCGCTCGGCCGCCCAGCGGCAGTAGTGGTCGTACTCGCGCCGGGCCAGCTGGAACCGCTCGGCGAAGTAGAACGGGAAGAGCCGCTCATGGGCGCGCAGGTAGTTGAGGAAGGACCACGGGTTGGTCGGGTCCACCAGCGAGACCAGGTCGGCCAGGAACGGGACCTGCATCCGGGCGCCGTCCACCAGCATCCCGGGGTGCCAGCGAAACTCTGGCCTGGCCTCGCAGAAGAGCGCGGTCAGCCCGGGCACCCGGTCGGCCAGCGCGGCCAGTGACAGGTTGAACGGTCCGATCCCGACCCCGAGCAGGTCATAGGGCTGGTCCTGCTGGCGGTTCATCGGCCCGACTCCGTCCTCGTTCGCTCGCGTATCATCAACACCGCCCGTTTCTCGGGCAGTTGAAGCTCTCCGGCGCGCCGGAAGCCGGCCCGCTCGAAGGACCGCACGCTGGCGGTGTTGCGCACGTCCGGTTCGGCCACCACCCGCGCGCAGTCCCGCAGCAGCTCGCCGGCCACCGCGTCGATCAGCACCGCGCCCAGCCCCCGGCCGCGCGCCGAGGGCGGGCCGATCAGCAGGTGCACACCCAGGTCGTCGGGGCCGGCCGGGTAGTGGTCGGCCAGCCGGTCGCGGGCCGCCTGGTAGACCTCCCAGTAGCTGATCGGCTCGCCGCCCAGCAGGCCCAGGTACGGACGGCTCGGGCCGCCCGGGGCCAGTTGCGGCCGCAGGTGCCGCTCGGTCACCTCCGGCGGCCCGGCCAGCTCCCAGAAGGCCGCCACCGCCGGATCGTTCATCCAGCTGGTGATCAGCGGCAGGTCGCCCTCCTCGACCGGGCGTAACCGGAACTCCCCCATGACCGTCACCCGGCGGCCAGCGGGTTGGCGATATCGACGTAGACCGACTGGGTGTCCACCGGGCCGACCAGCTCGTCCAGCCCGTGCAGCCGGGTCAGCAGATTGGCCTTGGCCCGCAGCCGCGGGGCTTCCAGCAGCAGGGCGGGCAGGCCGGACCCGGTGGCGGCGGCCGCCGGGGAGGCCAGGAAGCGGCGCAGCGCGGCCAGCAGCACCGCCTCGTCGGCCAGCCGCTGCGAGCCGAACGCGCCGATCAGGCCGAAGACGTGATTGATCCCCAGGTAGTAGGCGAACCGCTCGTCGGCCACCTGGTCGGCCACGAAGGTGTCGCTGGCCTTGCCGAGGCCGGGCAGCCGCTGCTCCAGCCGGTCGGCGTGCGAGGCCCGGAAGTAGTAGCCCTGGTTGTCCCGGTACCGGCCGCCGCACGGCCAGCCGTCCGCGTCCAGCAGCACCAGGCTGTTCTGCTGGTGCGCCTCCAGCGCGATCCCGGCCTGGCCGTCGAGCCAGAGCACCGGCAGCACCACCGCGTCCAGGTAGCGCAGGAACCATTCGGTGGCCACCGCCGCCGGCGGTCGACCGCAGCGCCCGGCCAACGCCCGCAGCAGATCGCCGAGTTCGGACGGCATCTCGGGCCCGGGCTCACCCAGCGGCCGCTCGGCGACCAGCCCTGCCACGCAGAGCGCCCGGTCGCCGGGGGCGAACGGCTGCATCCGCAGCACGGTGTCCAGCCCGGTGGCCCGCTCCTCGTCCCATCCGGGCAGGTCGACGCCGATCCAGGCGGGGTCGCGCACGATGTCGAAGCCCGGGTGCGCGGCCTGCCACTCGGCGCCGAGACCGGCCTCCAGCAGCCGGTGCACCTCCGCGCCCCGGTGCAGTTCCTTGCGCAGGTTCTCCCGGCGGGAGTTGGTGATCCGCAGGCCCAGCGAGAGCTTGAGCATCCACGGTGTGCCGGGGCGGAACACCGTCCGCACCGAGCTGGTCGGATGCCAGGGCGCGCCGTGCCGGCCGAGGTCGTGCAGCAGGCCCTGGTCGAGCAGCGCGGCGATCTCCGGCCGGCTCGCCAACTCCTGGGCCTGCCAGGGGTGCAGTGGCAGCGCGGCGGTGTTCGGCGGCAACAGCCCGGGGGCGTCGAGAAGTTCGGCGGTCAGCCGGGCGGCGTCGGCGGGCAGCGCCGAGTCGGCGGCCAGCAGCTCGCGCTCGACGGCGAACCAATGCAGCGCGAAACTGCCGCGCAGCTCGGGCGAGTAGGCCGCACTCTGGGCCGGCCCCAGGCCGTCGCGGCTCTTCGGGGTGGGGTGCAGCGGGTGGCCCAGCAGCAGCGCCTGCTCGGCGCGCAGGAACTCGCCGGCGACCTCGGTGTGCGGCCGGCTCCGGCGGTGGCGCAGCAGTGCGCCGGTGCGGTGCACCGAATCGGCGACCCGGCCGACCAGATCGGCGACCTGCTCCGGCCGGGCGGCCGCCGAACGGGCCAGCAGCGCGGCCGCGGTGACGGCGTCCAGCGCGGCGCCGCGCTGCTCGGGGCCGGTCGCCAACTCGACCCGCTCGAACCGGTGCCAGCCGCACGGCGACCAGTGCCGCACCGGGGCGACCAGCCGGGCCGCACCGCCGAGCAGTTCGATCCGCAGCACCCCGTCGGCATCGGGTGCGGCGCCGCGCTCGCGGCACCAGCAGCGCAACAGGGCCTCCAGGGCCGCCTGTTCGGCCGCGACCACGGGATCCTGGTGCAACAGCGGGTCGGTGTCGGCGAACTGGGTCGGCTGGTGTGGGACGGTGGCCGGGGCTCCGGTCAGGGCGGTGCTCAAGGCTGCTCCTCGGTGCGCGGGGGATGCGGGAGACGGCGGTTCGGCCGCGCGTACCGAACCGGACGCATCCGGGTGGTCCAACGAGCGCACACCCAGGTGGTCACAGATCGGTGACCGTTCAGCACCAGCGCAACTGGGGGGTGTCATGCACCGTCCTTGGCGCATGGGAGACTCCCTTGGTCCGAATCCTCACGGGGGAACTGAACACATGTCACGAATTGCACGTACCCGCCGGGCGCTGACCGCGGCGGGTGCCACCGCCGCGATCGTCCTGGCGGCTGCGGCCTGTGGTCCCGACGAGACCAACAACCCGCCGCAGGCAGCCCCGACCACCTCGGCCGCGCCGTCTCCCGCCGCCAGCGCGAGTGACGCCGGTCTGCCCGGCGGGCTCCCCTCGCTGGACGTCCTGAAGAAGTGGAAGTTCGCGGACTGGGACAAGTGGGCCAAGCAGCACGTGCTGCCGCAGGCCGCGAAGGGCTTCTGGGACCTGCAGAAGCTGCTCGCCGCCAAGCCCAAGGATCCGTCCGCACCGCCGCAGCAGCCCGGCGGTGACGGCAACGACCCGCTGCCTGCGCCGGTCCAGGCCCAGCAGATCAGCCACCCGTACACCCAGTACCCGGTGGACGGGAAGATCTTCTTCGACGTCTCGCCGACCGAGCACGCGGTCTGCTCCGGCACCGTGATCTCCGACCCGCTGCACCCGGGCAAGAGCAACCTGGTGTGGACCGCGGGCCACTGCCTGAGCGCCGGCAAGACCAGCGGGGGCAAGTTCTACAGCAACATGGCCTTCGTCCCGGCCTTCAACAGCTCGGGCGCGGTCAGCAACGGCGGCAAGGCCACGGTGGACAAGGTCGCGCCGTTCGGCATCTGGGACGCCGTCCAGGGCATCACCTCGCCGCAGTGGGAGGCCGAGGGCGGCGAGTACGGCAGCGCCGCCAGCCAGTACGACTTCTCGATCATCCAGGTCAAGCCGGAGAACGCCACCGGCAAGTCGCTGGAGGAGACGGTCGGCAGCTCGATCCCGGTCTGGTTCAACGCCCCGCGCGACCAGCTGAAGATCACCGCGATCGGCTACCCGGCCGCCCCGCCGTTCACCGGCATGGAGATGGAGCAGTGCGCGGGCGGCAAGCCGTCCCGGCTCTCCTTCGACACGAGCCGCCCGCCGATGAACGTGATCGGCTGCACCATGACCGGCGGCTCCAGCGGCGGCGGCTGGTTCTCGATGAAGGACGGCAAGCCCGCGCTGGTCTCCAACACTTCGATCGGCCCGGACCCGTCCGCCTGGCTGGCCGGTCCGTACCTGGACGACGTGGCCCAGGGCGCCCTGAGCTACATCGCCAAGAACGACTGACGAGCCGTCAACCCTCTCCATCCACACGGGGAATCACCCATATGTCACAGCGAATAACGCGCCGGGCCGGCCTCGCCGCCGCCCTGGTCACCGCCCTCGCTCTCGGCACCGCGGCCTGCGGTCCGGACGACACCAAGACCACCGACGCCTCGTCGGCCGCCGCCTCCAGCCCGGCCGCCGCCACCAGCGGCAAGCCGGGTCTGAAGCTGCCGCCCGAGCTGCAGAACCTGAAGAACTGGAAGAGCGCCGACTGGGCCAACTGGGCCAAGAAGCACGCGCTCAACAACCAGGTCGTCAAGGACCTGTGGAACGTCGACTCGATGAACAAGGCCACGCCGGCACCGCCGATGAAGGCCGGCACCAAGATGGGCGACGACACCTCGCAGAACGACCCGCTGCCCAACCCGGTGCAGGCGGTCGGCGAGAAGCACCCCTACACCACCAACATGGCCGTCTTCGGCAAGCTCTTCACCAAGAGCCCCAAGGGCACCTACGTCTGCTCCGGCACCGTGGTCTCCGACCCGGCTCACCCGGGCAAGAGCAACCTGGTGTGGACCGCCAGCCACTGCCTGCACGGCGGCAAGGACGGCGACTGGCTGCAGAACATCGCCTTCATCCCGTCCTACAACCGCTCCGGCGCGGCCAGCGGCGGCAAGCAGGTGACGCTGAACCAGGTCGCCCCGTACGGCGAGTGGTGGGCCGACCAGGCGATGGTCGCCCCGCAGTGGGTCGCTGAGGGCGGCGAGACCGGTGGCCCGGTCAGCCAGTACGACTCCGGCATCATCCAGGTGACCAACCCGGACATGCCCGGCAAGTCGCTGGAGGAGGAGGTCGGCGGCTCGGTGCCGATCTGGTTCAACGCCCCGCGCGACCAGGTCAACGCCGTGACCGCCTACGGCTTCCCGGCCGCCCCGCCGTACACCGGCCAGGAGTTGGAGTACTGCGACGGCGGCAAGCCGTCCCGGCTCTCCTTCGACGCGACCCGGCCGACCATGCTGACCATCGGCTGCACCATGACCGGCGGTTCCAGCGGCGGCGGCTGGCTGGCCAAGGAGCCGAACGGCAAGGTGGCACTGGTCTCCAACACCTCGATCGGCCCGGACCCGTCCGCCTGGCTGGCCGGTCCCGAACTGGACGACCAGGCTCAGGGCATGTTCCAGGAGATGACCGAACTGCCGCAGCCCCAGCAGTAGTAGCCACGGCATGACGCGATCGGGCCCGGCCTCCCACTCGGTGGGAGACCGGGCCCGATCGTCGTTGGTTCGAGGTCAGCGCTGCACGGCCACCGCGTAGCGCTCCAGCTCGGCCGCCAGCTCGGCGGCGACCAGCGCCCGCAGCTCGGTGCCCTCGCTGGTGTGCTCGGCGCCGATCAACTCACCCTCGGCGTGCACCCGGGAGACCAGGTCGCCCCGGGTGTACGGCACCAGCGCGTGCACCTCGACGGCCGGGCGGGGCAGCTCCTCGTCGATCAGCTTGAGCAGCTCGTCGATGCCCAGGCCGCTGCGGGCCGAGACCACCACGGCGTGCGGCTCGCGGCGCAGCAGGCGCTGCAGCACCAGCGGATCGGCGGCGTCGGCCTTGTTGATCACCACGATCTCCGGCACGTTCTGCGCCTCGACGGAGGTGATCACCTCGCGGACCGAGGCCAGCTGGGTCTCCGGCTCGGGGTGCGAGCCGTCCACCACGTGCAGGATCAGGTCGGCGTCGGCCACCTCCTCCATGGTCGAGCGGAACGCCTCGACCAGGTGGTGCGGCAGGTGCCGGACGAAACCGACGGTGTCGGCCAGGGTGTAGACCCGGCCGCCCGGGGTGACGGCCCGGCGGACCGTCGGGTCCAGGGTGGCGAACAGCGCGTTCTCCACCAGCACGCCGGCGCCGGTGAGCCGGTTGAGCAGCGAGGACTTGCCGGCGTTGGTGTAGCCCGCGATGGCGACCGAGGGCACCTGGTGGCGCTTGCGCTCCTGGCGCTTGGTGTCCCGGCCCTTCTTCATCTCCGCGATCTCCCTGCGGAGCTTCGCCATCTTCTCGCGGATCCGGCGCCGGTCGGTCTCGATCTTGGTCTCACCGGGACCACGGGTGGCCATCCCGCCGCCCGCCGAGCCGGAGCCACCGCCACCCATCTGCCGGGACAGCGACTGACCCCAACCGCGCAGCCGCGGCAGCATGTACTGCATCTGGGCCAGCGAGACCTGGGCCTTGCCCTCTCGGGACTTGGCGTGCTGGGCGAAGATGTCCAGGATCAGGGCGGTCCGGTCGACCACCTTGACCTTGACCACGTCCTCCAGGTGGATCAGCTGACCGGGGGTGAGCTCACCGTCGCAGACCACGGTGTCGGCGCCGGAAGCGGCGACGATGTCGCGCAGCTCCTGGGCCTTGCCGGAGCCGATGTAGGTGGCGGCGTCGGGCTTGTCACGGCGCTGGATCACGCCGTCCAGCACCTCGGAGCCGGCCGTCTCGGCAAGGGCGGCGAGCTCGGCCAGCGAGTTCTCCGCCTCCTCGGCCGTGCCGTCGGTCCAGACGCCCACCAGCACCACGCGCTCCAGGCGCAGCTGGCGGTACTCGACCTCGGTGACGTCCTGCAGCTCGGTGGAGAGGCCGGCGACCCGGCGCAGCGAGGCACGCTCGCTGCGGTCGTACTGGTCGCCGTCGAAGTTCGGGCCGAAGTCCTCGTCGATCGCCGCGAGGTCCTCGTCCATCAGGGCTTCGGCCCGGAGGTCGGCGGGGCGGCGAGCGGTACGGCCCGCGGCTGCGCCGGAAAAGTCGCGGTCTTCGAACGTGGAGGTCATCGTGTCCTTAATTGGCTGCTGGGGTCGTCACTGACGGTCTTCCGGTCCGTCCACTGCGGCTAACGCTGCGGAGCGGTCCCGAATTCCCTTCGATGGTCGCATGTCCCCCGGCTCCGGGTCACCCGCATTTGCCACAGAACGGGCGGTCGGGCGCAGCCGCGGCGGCCGCGGGGCCGCCAGACCGGGGCGGCGGACATCGTAGACCCCGGAGACCCGCAGCATCGCCCGCATCACCACCGGCAGGGTGGCGGCGTCCGGCAGCTCGACGGTGTAGGTGTGCCGCACCCGCAGCTCCTCGGGCGGCTCGACCACGGCCGAGACGATGTCCAGGCCGGTGCCGGACATCGCGGCGGTCAGGTCGGCCAGCAGTCCGGGGCGGTTGAGCGCCTCGGCCTGCAGGGTGACCCGGAAGCCGGCCGCCGCCTCCGGCGCCCAGTCCAGCTGGATCGGGCCGCGGCCGTCGCCGCGCATCCGCTCGCCGGTGGGGCAGTCCGCCCGGTGCACCGCGATCGAGCCGCCGCGGACCGGGAAGCCGGTCACCCGGTCCGGGGGCACCGGGGTGCAGCAACGGGCCAGCCGGACGGCGGCGCCCGGGTGGCCGGGGGCGATCACCAGCCGGTCGCGGCCGCGCGGCAGCCGGGCCGGGGCGGCGGCCTCGGCCGCCGCGGCCGCCGCGGCGGGCATTTCGGCGGGCATTTCGGCAGGCACCTCCGAGGGCACCGCCACGGGCCGCCCGGCCGCTTCGACGGCCGACGGCGCGGGGTGGCCGGCCAGCCAGCGCTCGATGGCGATCCGGGCGCCGGGGGTGCGGGCGAAGTCCAGCCACTGCGGGCTGGGCCCGGACGGCTCCGGATCACCGGGCCGACCGGCCGGCTCGGTCAGGATGCCGAGCACGTCCCCGTCGCACAGCGCGGTCGACAGGGCCACCAGGCGCCCGTTCAGCCGGGCGCCGATACAGCGGTGGCCGATCTCCTCGCCCAGCTGGTAGGCGGCGTCCACGCAGCCGGCGCCGGCCGGGAGCACCAGGGTGGTGCCGTCCTCGGTGACGGCGGTGATCTCCCGGTCGTCGGAGAGGTCGGCGGTCAGGGTGGACCAGAAGGCGTCCGGGTCGGGGGTCTCCTGCTGCCACTCCAGCAGCCGGCTGAGCCAGCCGGGGCGGCCCGGGTCGGCGCCGTCCGCCTCGTCCCGCCCGGTCGGGTCGCCGCCACCGCCGGACGCCGGGCTGCCCAGCGCCACCACGCCGAAGTCGGCCACCCGGTGCATCCCCGGAGTGCGGACCAGCACCTCGACCACCGTGCCGGCCACCGAGACGGCGGTGTGCAGCGACTGGTAGAGGTTGAACTTGGGGGCCGCCACGAAGTCCTTGAACTCGCCGGGCAGCGGAGTCCAGCAGGTGTGCAGTTCGCCGAGCACCGCGTAGCAGTCGGCGTTCTCCTCGACCACCACCAGCAGCCGCCCCAGGTCGGCCGGGTGCACCGCGCCGGGCCGCCCGCCCTGCCCGCGGCGCAGCAGCACCCGGTGCACCGAGACGCAGTGCCGGGGCCGCAGGGTGACCTCGGCCGGCACCCCGGCCTCGGCGAGCTGGCGGGCCAGCGACTGGGCGAACGGGGTGAACAGCTCGGCCATGGCCGGCTCGCGGGCGGTGATCAGCGCCCGGGTCCTGGCGTACTCCTCGGGGTGCAGGGTGGCGAAGACGATGTCCTCCAACTCGCTCTTCACCACGTGGATGCCCAGCCGCTCGGCCAGCGGGATCAGCACGTCCCGGGTGACCTTGGCGATCCGCAGCCGACTGGCCGGCTTCATGTGGCGGATGGTGCGCATGTTGTGCAGCCGGTCGGCCAGCTTGATCACCATCACCCGGACGTCGTCCCCGGTGGCGACCAGCATCTTGCGGAACGTCTCCGCCTCGGCCGCGGCGCCGAAGTCCACCTTCTCCAACTTGGTGACACCGTCCACCAGATAGGCCACCTCGGGGCCGAAGTCGGCAGCCACCTGATCGAGCGTCAGCTCGGTGTCCTCGACGGTGTCGTGCAGCAGCGAGGCGACCAGCGTGGTGGTCTCGGCGCCGAGTTGGGCCAGGATCAGGGTGACGGCCAGCGGGTGGGTGATGTACGGCTCGCCGCTCTTGCGCTTCTGGCCGCGGTGGCTGGCCTCGGCGAGCCGGTAGGCGCGGCCGAGCAGCGCGAGGTCGGCGCCCGGGTGGTGGCGGCGGTGCACCTGGACGATCGGCTCGATGGCGTCCGGCACCAGGGGGCGGCCGGTGGCCAGCAGCGCGGCACGCCCGGCACGGCCCAGCGCGGCCACCCCGAGCAGCCGCCTGGCCTGGGACGGAGCAACCGGGGCGGCGGCCGACGCGGCATCAGTCGGGCCGTCCGGCAGGGACGCTGATGGACCAGCGGCTGGATTCGGGGCGGCCTGGCCGGTGGGCCGGCCGGTCTCGACGGTCATGGCAACCTCCGGCAGCGAGCACCGGAGCGCGGACTGCCCCGGTGGTCCATGCTACCGAGCAGACCACGTTGCGCGAGCCCCCGCTTCCGCTCTGTGCATGAGATCACCCGAACGGGGGGATTCACCGAGACGCAGAGCGGGCAAAGCGGGCGGCCCCTCAGCTGGGGCCGCCCGCTTGACGAGCCGTCAGAGACCCAGCCACTGCGGGTCGACGGTCCCGCTCGCCACCAGCACCGCCGGGCCGGTCATCTCGATCCGGCCGTCCGGGAACTCGGTGATCCGCAGCCGCCCGCCCGGAACGTCCACCAGGTACTCGACCGGCTCGCCGGTGACCGCCGGGTCGCGGCCGTCCCGGCGGGCCGCGGCCACCGCGACCGCGCAGGTGCCGGTGCCGCAGGAGCGGGTCTCGCCGGAGCCGCGCTCGTGCACCCGCATCGCCACGTGCCGCTCGCCGCGGTCCACCACGAACTCCACGTTGACGCCGTCCGGGTACACCCCGGCCGGGCTGACCCCGGGCGCCTCGTACAGGTTGCCGGCGTCGGCCAGGTCGGCGACGAAGGCCACCGCGTGCGGGTTGCCCATGTTGACGTTGCGGGCCGGCCAGCGCCGCTCCCCCACCGCCACCTCGATGCCGTCCGGTCCGGGCAGCACCGCCCGGCCCATGTCCACGGTGACGTCGCCGTGCTCGGCGACCGTCGTCCGGCGGACCCCGGCCCGGGTGGCCACCGGCAGCAGCCCGGGCTCGGCCAGTCCGGCCTGCACCAGGTAGCGGGCGAAGACCCGCACCCCGTTGCCGCACATCTCGGCGATGCTGCCGTCGGCGTTGCGGTAGTCCATGAACCACTCGGCCTCGGCGGCCATCGGTGCCGCGGCCGGGTCATTGGCGGAGCGGACCACCCGCAGCAGGCCGTCACCGCCGATCCCGGCCCGCCGGTCGCAGAGCCGGGCCACCTCGGCCGGGCCCAGGGCCAGCCGGCCCTCCGGGTCGGGAATGATCACGAAGTCGTTCTCGGTGCCGTGGCCCTTGACGAACGGAATGCCCTCGGCGGGCGAAACGGGTGCGCTGCTCACCCTGCCGATGGTACTGACCCGGGTGGCTCAGCCGCGCAGCTGGACGACCCGCCAGACCGCCAGGCCGAAGGCGGTGCAGACGATCAGGGTGTAGACCACGATGGCCTGCCAGCCGGCCCGGCGGCCGGAGCCGCGGCGGGGCAGCCCGGGCCAGGCGTAGCCCGCCCGGCGGGAGGCCATCGCGCCCCAGCCGACCGACGCCGCGGTGAGCAGCAGGCCCAGCATGCCGATCATCGAGTTGCCGTTGACCGAGCCGAAGGCGAGCGGGAACGCGAACATCAGCGAGCCGCCCACCCCGACCACCACGATCGGCAGCAGCTGCCACCAGCGCAGTCGGCGGCGCGGCCGGATCTCCCGTTCCAGCACCACCGGGTCCGGCGGCAGGTCGAGCGGCCGGTCCGGTTCGAGCGCCCGGTCCGGGGCGAGCGGCGACAGCAGGTCGGCGGCGGGCAGAGCGAAGGCCTCCTCGGCCAGGTCGTGATCGGCGAACTGCTCGGTTTCGGGGCCGGGACCCGTGGACACGCGGCCTCCCCTGACAGTTCGACACGAGTACGGGACTCTCCCCCAGCCTTCGGCCGGGTGGGACCCCCATCGGCGGGCCCGGCCCGCGCGACCGGCCCCTTCTGCCTCGATAATGGCATGTCCCAGTGCGCTCACAGCGCGTAACCCGGGGTCGCCGGGTGATCCGTGGCCAGGACGTGACACGCCCGTGACCGGTGCTTCCTCCTGCACTTGCAGGCGCCCGCCGCAGGTGCACCGGCGGATGGCCGGATCGAGCCGACGACCGGCCGGAAACCCTCGTCAGCCTGTTCGGGCGATCAGCTCCAGCGACCGTTCCAGCAGCTCGGCGGGGTCGGCGCCGGCCGGGCGGGCCAGCCAGTGGATCCGGTCGTCCCGGCGGAACCAGGCCTCCTGGCGGCGCGCGAACCGCTTGGTGGCGCGCACCGTCTCGGCTCGCGCCTCGTCTTCGGTGCACTCGCCGGCGAAGTGCGCCAACACCTGCTGGTAGCCCAGCGCCCTACTGGCCGTCAGCCCCTCACGCAGCCCCTGCGCCTCCAGCGCCCGCACCTCGTCGAGCAGACCGGCCTGCCACATCCGGTCCACCCGCAGGGTGATCCGCTCGTCCAGCTCCGGGCGCGGCAGCTCGACGCCGATCTGCACGGCCGGGTAGACGGCGGTGTTGCTCGGCAGGTTGGCGGTGAACGGACGGCCGGTCAGCTCGATCACCTCCAGCGCGCGGACGATCCGGCGGCCGTTGCTCGGCAGGATCGCGGCGGCGGCCGGCGGGTCCTGGACGGCCAGCCGGGCGTGCAGCGCGGCCGGGCCGAGCCGGTCCAGCTCCTCCTCCAGCCGGGCCCGCAGCACCGGGTCGGTGCCCGGGAACTCCATCTCGTCGATCGCCGCCCGCACGTACAGCCCCGAACCGCCGACCAGCACCGGCGCCCGCCCGGCGGCGAGCAACCGGTCGATCTCGGCCCGGGCCAGCCGCTGGTACTCGGCCACACTGGCGGTCTCGGTGACGTCCCAGACGTCCAGCAGGTGGTGCGGAACGCCGCCGCGCTCGGCCTCGGTGAGCTTCGCGGTCCCGATGTCCATGCCCTTGTAGAGCTGCATCGAGTCGGTGTTGATCACCTCGCCGCCCAGCTCACGGGCGATGGCCACGGCGAGGTCGGACTTGCCGGCCGCGGTGGCGCCGACCACCGAGACCACCGGGACGCTGGGAAGGGGGATGCTCACACCGCCCAGTCTCGCAAACCGCCGGGGCTAACCCGAAAGGGGGACGTGACCGCCTCCTACCTGGGTCGTTGGCCGGGTGGGCGGTGACCTCGGCGGACAACCGGCCGAGGCCCCGCGGACCGCGTAGCTTGGGAGAAGAACATGGGTGTTTTCAGCTGGTTCCGACGCCGCCAATCGGCCGCGACCGCAGCGACCGGCGCCGGGAGTGCGCCGGCCGCCGAGAAGGCCGAGGGCGGTGCCGTGGCCGTGCTGTCCCCCGAGGAGTCCGAGGTCTCCCCGGTGCAGCCCGGCACGGAGCAGCAGCCGCCGCCCGGCGTGCCGGCCGCGCGGACGGCGCCGGAGGCCGAGACGGCGGTGGACACGCCGGCGGCCGCGGTGCCGGCCCCGCAGGCCGGCTCGGGCGAGGATCAGGACGGCTTGGTCCCCGCCCCCGCGGAGGTCGCCGAGCTGCTGGTCGCGGCCGTCAGCGCGGTGTCCCAGAGCGCGGCGGCCGAGGACGGCCCGGCGCAGCGAGCCGAGCAGCCCGAGACAGGAGACGAAGCCATGGGCGTGATGGACAACCTCAAGGGCAAGGCGGAGGAACTCGCCGGGGAGCTCAAGGAGAAGGCCGGGCAGCTGGCCGGGCAGCACAACGAGAAGATCGACGAGCTGGTCGACAAGACCGGCGAGGCGATCGACAAGGCCACCAAGGGCAAGTACAGCGAAAAGATCACCAGCAGCGCGGAGAAGGCCAAGGGTGCGGTCGACCACTTCGCCGAGAAGGCCAAGGGCGAGCAGGCGAAGGGCGAGCAGGCCAGAACTGAGGGGTCGGCGACCGAGCGGGCGGCCGACACCGAGCAGCCGCCCACCGGCGACCAGCCCGGCTGACCGGGTGGCGTGACGCGGCTGCGGCGGGGGCCGGGCGCGCTGCCCGGCCGCCGCCGCATCGTGAGAGACCGGTCGTCAGCGCCAGGACGCCACGAAGTACCCCACCCCGTACGGTGCGTCGGCGTACCGCAGCTTCCCGCCGAGCCCCGCCCCGCGCGCCGCGCCGGCCAGCACCTGCCACGGCGCCCGGCCCTCGACCTGCAACTGCCGGCAGAGCTCGGCGTCCAGCCCGGCCAGCGCCTCGGTGTCCGCGGCGCCCAGGGCGCGGGCCAGCTCGGCGTCGAAGGGCTCGGCGCGCTCGTCCAGGTAACCGGGCGCCTTCACGGTGCGGCAGGCGCTGCCGTCGCCCAGCACCAGCAGGCCGACCCGGTCGGCCAAGGAGGCCAGCCCCTCGCCGAGCCCGAGCAGCCGCTCCACCGGGGTGTCGGCGGGCACCGCGCAGGCATGGGTGGGCAGGCCGGTCCCGGAGCGCTCCAGCAGCCACGCGCCGACGCTCAGCGCCGGGCTCAGCTCCGGACCGGCGGCACCACCCGAGGGCAGCCGGACGGCCAGCTCCACCCCGAAGCGGTGGAAGGAGCCGGACCCGCCCTCCGTCCAGACCTCGGCCCGCGGCCCGTCGCCGACCAGCACCAGCAGCTCGGGCTCGGCCGCCAGCAGCTCGTCGACGGCCTCGGCGCAGGCGGCCCGCAGCTCGTCGAGTTCGGCGGCGGCTCCCGAGGCGACCTCGGGCACCAGCAGCGGCGGACAGGGGCAGACGGCGGCGGCGACCAACATGTCGATCACTCTAGTCGCCCTGCTCAGGGCCTGTCCGGCCGAATTCGCGGTCGGCCGGACAACCCGACGGGGCGTCAGTCGCAGCCGCAGCCGTTGGTCGGCGCGGCGGCGACCGGCGCCGGGGCGCCGATCGTGGGCAGGCCCAGCATCACCCCGGCCGGCTTGGCCGCCGGGGCCGCGTTGCGCTTCTCCCAGGCGTCGCCGGCCCGGGTGCGGCGCACGCCCAGCGCCGGGCCCTCGGCCAGCAGGTGGTGCGGGGCGGCGTAGGTGATCTCCACGGTCACCATGTCGCCCGGGCGCACCGGCTCCTCGGGACGCGTGAAGTGGACGAGGCGGTTGTCGGGCGCCCGGCCGGAGAGCCGGTCGGTCCGATCGTCCTTCTTGCCCTCGCCCTCGGCGACCAGGATCTCCAGCCGGCGGCCGACCTGCTTCTTGTTCTCCTCCCAGGAGATCTCCTCCTGGAGGGCGATCAGCCGGTCGTAGCGCTCCTGCACCACGGCCTTGGGGATCTGGTTCTCCATCTCGGCGGCGGGGGTGCCGGGCCGCTTGGAGTACTGGAAGGTGAAGGCGTTGGTGAACCGGGCCTCGCGGACCACGTGCAGGGTCTGCTCGAAGTCCTCGTCGGTCTCGCCGGGGAAGCCCACGATGATGTCGGTGGAGATGGCCGCGTCCGGCATCGCCTCGCGGACCTTGCGGATGATGCCCAGGAACCGCTCCTGCCGGTAGGAGCGCTTCATGGCCCGCAGCACGCCGTCCGAGCCGGACTGCAGCGGCATGTGCAGCTGGTGCATCACGTTCGGCGTCTCGGCCATCGCGGCGATCACGTCGTCGGTGAAGTCGCGCGGGTGCGGGGAGGTGAAGCGGACCCGCTCCAGGCCCTCGATCCGGCCGCAGGCGCGCAGCAGCTTGGAGAACGCCTCGCGGTCGCCCAGGTCGGAGCCGTACGCGTTGACGTTCTGGCCGAGCAGGGTCACCTCGATGACGCCCTCGCCGACCAGCGCCTCGATCTCGGAGAGCACGTCGCCGGGACGGCGGTCCTCCTCCTTGCCGCGCAGCGCCGGGACGATGCAGAAGGTGCAGGTGTTGTTGCAGCCGACCGAGATCGCCACCCAGGCCGCGTAGGCGGACTCCCGGCGGGTCGGCAGCGTGGAGGGGAAGGTCTCCAGCGACTCCAGGATCTCCACCTGGGCCTGCTGCTCGATCCGGGCCCGCTCCAGCAGCGCCGGCAGGTGGCCGATGTTGTGGGTGCCGAACACCACGTCGACCCAGGGCGCGCGGCGCACGATGCTGTCGCGGTCCTTCTGGGCCAGGCAGCCGCCGACGGCGATCTGCATCTCCTTGTGGCGGGACTTCACCGGCGCCAGCTGCCCGAGGTTGCCGTACAGCTTGTTGTCGGCGTTCTCCCGCACCGCGCAGGTGTTGAAGACCACCAGATCCGGATCCCCGCCCTGGTCGGCCTTGACGTATCCGGCATCCTCCAGCAGCCCGGCCAGCCGCTCGGAGTCGTGCACGTTCATCTGGCAGCCGTGCGTGACGACCTTGTAAGTTCGCAAGCTCTCTCCCATACCCACATCAGCAAGGGTAAGGGCAGCCGGACGGCCGCCAGGCAACGGTTTCGGCTCGCCCCCTCCCGCCGAGCGGCCCGGCCTGGCAGGATCCCCGGCATGACCTGGTCCCGTGCCCGCCGCTGCTGGCCGCTGCTGGCCGCGCTACTGCTGGTGGTCGGCTCGCTGACCGGCTGGTGGCTGGGCGGCACCGGCGCGGGCGGCTACCCCCGGGGTGTGCAGGGCTTCGCCACCGGGGTGCCCGCCGGGGTGTACAGCCAGTACGGGGCGATGCTGAAGGGGTACGTGCAGTCGGCCATGCCCGGCGTGCAGGTGCGGCTGGACGACTCTCAGGGCTCGGTGGACAACCTGGACCGGGTGGTCTCCGGGCAGGACGCCTTCGCGTTCGCCACCGCCGACGCCGCGACCCAGTACCACAACCCCGGCTGGCAGCGGCTGCGGGCGGTCGCCCGGCTCTACGACGACTACCTGCAGCTGGTGGTGCCCGCCGACTCGCCGGTGCAGCGGGTGGCCGACCTCAAGGGCATGAAGGTGGGGGTCGGGCAGCCGCTCTCCGGGGTGAACCTGGTGACCCGGCAGCTGCTCACCGTGGCCGGGATCGACCCCGCCACCGGCATCACGCCCTACCCGCTCGAGGTGGAGGCGGCCGCCAAGGAGCTGGCCAGCCACCAGCTGGACGCGTTCTTCTGGTCCGGCGGCCTGCCGACCGGCGCGCTCACCCAGCTGTCAAGCACCTTCCCGATCCGGATCGTGCCGCTGGGCGACCTGGCCAACGCGTTGCACGACCGCTACCCGGACTCCGCCGCCTACCGCACCTCGGTGCTGCCGGCCTCGGTCTACGGCAAGAACCAGGCGGTGCTGACCCTGGCGGTGCCGAACCTGCTGATCACCCGGGACGACGTCAGCCCGGGGCTGGTGGAGGGGCTGACCCGGTCGGTGATCGCCAGCCGGGACGTGATCGGCTCGGCGGTGCACTCGGCCCAGCTGGTCGACCTGGGGACCGCCGTCTACACCGAGCCGCTGCCGCTGCACCAGGGCGCCGAGGCGTACTACCGCTCGGTCAAACCCTGAGCTTGACGGGCCGCTGCTTGACTTGATGGGCCGCCGCCGGACGGGCAACTGCTTGACGGATCGTCAACTCTTGGGCGGTATCGGCAGGGCGAGCGTCACCGCCAGGCCGTACGGCTCGGCCGCGGCGAACTCCAGGGAACCGCCGCCGGCCATCAGCAGGGTGCGGGCGATGGACAGACCCAGACCGGAGCCGTCCACGTTCTGGTGCCGCGTGCTGCGCCAGAACCGGTCGCCGACCCGGGCCAGCTCCTCCTCGGTGAGCCCCGGCCCCTGGTCGGCCACGGTGACCGCCACCTCGTCCCGCCCCAGCCGCACGGTGACCGCCACCGTGCCGCCGTCAGGGCTGAACTTGAGCGCGTTGTCGAGCACCGCGTCCAGCGCGCTGCCGAAGCCGATCGGGTCCGCCCAGGCCCGGGCCGGCGGCGGGGTGCCGGTGCCCAGCCGGATGCCGCGCCGGTCGGCCACCGGCTGCCAGGCGTCCACCCGGGCCAGCACCAGGGCGGTCAGGTCCACCGGTTCGGGCTCCGGGCGGCTGCCCTCGGCGGTGGCCAGGCCCAGCAGGTCGTCCAGCACCCGGGTCAGCCGGGCGCCCTCCTCGCGGACCTGCGACAGCTCCTCGTCACGCCCCTCCGGGAGCTCCAGGCCGAGCAGTTCGACCCGCAGCAGCAACGCCGCCAGCGGATTGCGCAGTTGGTGCGAGGCATCGGCGACGAACGCCTTCTGCTGGTCCATGGCGAGCACCACATGGTCGGCCATCTCGTTGAACGAGGAGGCCAGCCGCCTCAGTTCGGGCGGGCCCCCGACGGCGGCCACCCGGGCGTCCATCCGCCCGGTGGCGATGTCGTGGGTGGCCCGGTCCAGGGTGCGCACCGGACGCAGTACCCACTCGGTGAGCCGGACCGCCAGCAGCACCGCGGCGATCATGGCGATCGCCTCGCCGCCGGCCAGCCAGGCCCAGCGGTGCACGATCCGCGAGCGCAGCTCGCCGGTCGGGGAGTCGGTGACCACCACCGCCACCACGTCGCCGTCGCGGACCACCGGGGAGCCGATGGTCAGGGTGCGCTCCGGAGTCCAGGGCCAGACCTGCGGCGGGTTGTGGCTGCGCCGGCCGTCCTTGGCCTCGGTCACCGCCGCGGTCCCGGCGGCGGACAGCGTCCAGTCGTTCGGGGAGACGGCCAGCGGCCGGCCGTCGGCGAGGTAGATGCCGATCCGGATCCCGTAGAGCTGCTGGTAGCGGTCGGCCTCGGCACGCAGCGCGGTCAGCGCCGAAGCATCCTGCGGGGTCGGGACATTGGGGTCGGCTCCGGCCGAACCGCGCTCCGGCAGGCCCTGGGTCGGCAGTTCCTGGGCGAACCGGGCGACGTCGTCCATCCGGTCGACCACCACCCGGCTCTGCTCCGCCTGGGCCATCGAACCGGCCAGCGGCACACCGAGCGCGGCCAGCACGCCGGCCATCAGCGCCAGCAGGATGCCGAGCAGGCGGTTGCGCATGCCTACTGTTCGTCGCCTTCCCGCTGGGCGGTGCCGTCCTGCCGGGCGGGCCCGTCCTGCTTGGCGCCGTCAGGGGTGGGCGACTGCGGGATCAGCCGGTAGCCGACCCCGCGCACCGCCTCGACCAGGCCGGGCAGCGCCAACTTGGTGCGCAGCGAGCCGATGTGCACCTCCAGGGTGCGGCCGTTGCCCTCCCAGCCGCTGCGCCAGACCTCGCTGAAGATCTGCTCGCGCCGGTAGACCACGCCCGGGCTCTGCGCCAGCAGGGCCAGCAGGTCGAACTCCTTGCGGGTGAGCGGCACCTCCCGGCCGGCCACACTGACCCGGCGGCGCTCGCGGTCGATGCTGATGCCCCAGGACTCCAGCGAGCCGGGGCCGGCCGGAGCCGCGGCGGAGCCGCTCGGCCCGCCGACCGGGGCGGGCTGGAAGCGCCGGGCCACCGCGTGGATCCGGGCGAGCAGCTCGCCCATGTCATAGGGCTTGGTGATGTAGTCGTCGGCGCCCAGGTTGAGGCCGTGGATACGGGAACGGATGTCGGCCCGCGCCGTCACCATGATCACCGGGACGCCGCTGCCGGCCCGGATCCGGCTGCACACCTCGAAGCCGTCCCGGTCGGGCAGGCCCAGGTCGAGCAGCACCACCCGGTAGGGCTCGCTGCCGTCCGGCACCAAGGCGTCCAGCGCCTCGTGCCCGCTGCGGGCGTGCCGCACCTGGAAGCCGTGCCGGCTCAGCACGGCGACCAGTGCCGCCGCGACCCGGTCGTCGTCCTCGACGAGGAGCAGCCGCATCCCACATCCTTCCCGCTTCCGGCCGGCACCCCGCACGGGGCCGACGAAGCGCTCATCCTCCCCCACGCCCGCCCGCTCCGACCAGCCCTTGATGGCCGCTCGGCGGCACGCGTGGCCCTTTCGTGACCCTCAAGTTCTGCTCAGAACCGGTGACCGGACATGATTCCGCCGCCTAAGGTCGGGGCGACCGGGGGCCACGGGCTCCGCCGGCTCCGGCCCCCGGTCCTTGATCGACGCATGGGGGGAATCGCCCCTTCGTGGTCACCTCTGAGACGAGCTGCACCGGATGGGCTGTACCGACGCCCCTCCGCTCCCACCGCGCTCACCCGCTGGATCGGGTCGCGTGGGCGCCGCGGCTCGAACCGGCGCACACCGAGTGCTGCTTGACGGACACCCAGGTGATCTGGTGCATTGCTGTTCGTGACACCACCCGGGACCAGCTCCGCCACCGCCGCCCCTGCCGGACGGCCGTCCCCTGCTGAGCTGTCGTGCGGGGGTCACCCGTGGACCCGGTGATCGTGGTCGGCGCCGGTCCGGTGGGTCTGGCGACGGCCCTGGCGCTGGCCCGGCACGAGGTGCCGAGCATCGTGCTCGACCAGGGCGGCGGCGTCTGCCCCGAGGGACCGCGCAGCGCCGTACTGGGCGCCGAGAGCACCGCCTTCCTGGAGCGCCTCGGGTATCCGCGGGCCACCTCGGACGCCGAGCGCTGGAACCGGCTGACCGTCTGGCGGCGGCGGCAGGAGGTGCTCCATCTGGACTTGGCCGACCACCCGGTGCGCCATCTGCCGCAGCACCGGCTGCAGCGCGGCCTGCGGGACGCGGCCACCGCCACCCCGCTGATCCAACTGGTACCGCACGCCCGGGTGGAGGAGATCCAGCAGGACCGGGACGGGGTCAGTGTGCGCAGCCGGCACCCGCAGGACGGCAGCGACACCTGGTGGCGGGCCAGCCACCTGGTGGGCTGCGACGGCGCCCGGTCGACGGTGCGCAAGCTGCTCGGCATCCGGTTCCCGGGTCGGCCCGCGGTGGACCGGCACGCCATCGCCACGGTCCGGGTCGACCTGCCGTTCCCCGGCGAGGCCCGGGTGCACCGGGAGCCGCCGTGGCGCGGCGACCGCGAGGCCTCGGCCCGGCCGCTGCCCGACGGGCTCTGGCGGCTCGACTGGCGGCTGCCACCCGGTCGGCCGGCGCCCAGCGAACCGGTCGACCCGCACGCCACCTGGCCCGGCCTGGTCACCGGGGACACCCTGCTCACCCGGGTGAAGGCCACCCTGACCGGCTGGTGCGGCGAGCTGCCGCGCTACGACCTGCTGGCCGCCGCCGACCACACCGCACAGCAGCGGCTGGCCGCCCGGTTCCGCAGCGGGCGCTGCTTCCTGGCCGGCGACGCGGCGCACCTGCACGGGGCGCTGGGCATGCAGAACCTGGCCGATGGGCTGCGCGACGCTGACAACCTGGCCTGGCGGCTCGCGGTCAGCTGGCACCTGCCGCCGGCCCCGGGCCGGGAGGATCCGGATCTCGCGCCGCTCACCGGCGGGCAGCACCCCGGCGGATCGCTGCTCGACGGGTACGAGGCGGAGCGGCGGTCCGCCGTCGGGGCCCGGCTGCGCGCGGTGGACCAGTCGATGCCGCTGCTGCGGCCGCTGCGCGGCTGGCAGCAGACCCGGCGCTCGCTGCTCACCGGCTCGTTCCGCAAGCACGCTCCGCTGCTCGCCGACGGGATGCTGGGCACCGGGCGGTTCGGAGGGGCGCCCGCCTACCCGGCCGCGCCGTCCGGAGTGCCGAACCAGCGCGGCGCCGGGCGAGGCAGCGCGCTGACCGAGAACCTGCCGGCCACCGCGCCCGGGGTGCTGGTGCCGGACGTCCCCGTGCTCACCACCGAAGGTGTGCCCGATCAGCTGTACGCCCGGCTCGGCGCGGCCTTCCTGCTGCTGCTGGTGGCGCCGGGTACCGCGGTCTGGTCGGCCGAGCGGTGGCTGGGGGCCGGGCTGATGCCCCGGCTGGCGGAGGTCGCGGCGGCGCTGCCGGTGCCGACTGAGGTGCTGGTCACCGAGCACTACCCCGAGGCGGACCCGCACACCGTGCTGCTGATCCGCCCCGACGGGCACCTGGTCGGCGTCACCCAAGGAGCCCGCGCCGAGGACCTGCAGGCGCTCGCCGAACGCGCCCGAGGCGGCCCGGAGGCGCTCACCAGCACCAGCTGACGGCGCACCACCCGCACTTCACGCCCCCGGAAGGCCAAACCCTCCGCTTAACCCCGACGCGCCAGCACGCCGACCAGACGGCACCCACCAGCACGGGCCGACGGCACACCACACCCGCCACCGCTAACCCAGCGACCAGTCCTCCAGCTCCTCGGCGCTCTCGCCCTCGGCCTCCAGTGCCTCGCGCACCACCCGGAAGGCCAAACCCTCCGGGTAGCCCCGGCGGGCCAGCATGCCGACCAGGCGGCGGATCCTGATCTGCCGCTCCAGGCCGGTGGTGGTGCGCAGCTTGCGGTCCACCAGGGCCCGGGCGGCGGCCGCCTCGTCGTCCACGTCGAGCTGGGCCACGGCCTCCTCGACCACCGGGCTCGCCACGCCCCGGGTGCGCAGCTCGCGGGCCAGCGCGCGGCGGGCCAGCCCTCGGCCCGCGTGCCGGGACTCGACCCAGGCCGCGGCGAAGGCGGCGTCGTCGATCAGGCCGACCTCCTCGAAGCGGGAGAGCACCTCCTCCGCCACCTCGTCCGGGATCTCCCGCTTGCGCAGCGCGTCGGCCAACTGCTTGCGGGTGCGGGCGGTGCCGGTGAGCAGGCGCAGGCAGATGTCCCGCGCCCGGGTGGCGGGGTCGGTCTCCGGCTGCGGGGCCTGAGCGGCCCGCTGGGCACCGTCGGCGGGCTCGGCGCGCCGCGAGCGGCCGCGCCGGGGCCGGGCCGAGGCCGCCGCCAACTCGGCCTCGGCTTCGGCCACCCAGTCCCCGGCCGGCGCCACGGGCGGCTCCTCCCGGACCGCTCGCGGCACCCCGGCCCCCGACCCACGCCCCCCAGCCCGGCGCCCCCGCACCGGACCCTCCGCAGCCCACTCCCCAATCGGCCGCGCCACACCACCAGCACCACCACCCGCCGACTCCCCCACCACCGACGGCGCAGCACCCCCCGACCGCGCACCCCCAGCCCGGCGCCCCCGCGCCGAACCCTCCGCAGCCCACTCCCCAATCGGCCGCGCCACACCACCAGCACCACCACCCGCCAGCTCCCCCGCCCCCGCACGCGGTGCGCGCGAGTCGGCCTGGCTGGTCGGCTCGGCCGGTCGGGCCGGTGCGTCGACCACCCAGTCCGGGCGCTCCCCCTCGTGCTCGCCCTTGGTCTCGACGTCCCAGTCCGACCAGTCCGGGCGTTCCCCCTCGCCCGGACTCCGCTTGCTCCGCATCGCTATTGCCCGATCAGGCCTTGGCCGCCGCCGCCTTCTTGGCGGTGCTCTTGGTCGCCGTGGCAGTGATCGGCTTGACCGCGCCGTCGGCCGCCTCGGCAGCCGGCTCCGCACCCTCCGCCGGCGCGTCCGGGTCGACGCCGATGCCCAGCTTGCCCTTGATCTTCTGCTCGATCTCCGTGGCCAGCTCCGGGTTGTCCCGCAGGAAGTTGCGGGCGTTCTCCTTACCCTGGCCCAGCTGGTCGCCCTCGTAGGTGTACCAGGCACCGGCCTTGCGGATGAAGCCGTGCTCGACACCCATGTCGATCAGGCCGCCCTCCCAGCTGATGCCGTGGCCGTAGAGGATGTCGAACTCGGCCTGCTTGAACGGCGCGGCCACCTTGTTCTTGACCACCTTGACCCGGGTGCGGTTGCCGACCGCCTCGGTGCCGTCCTTCAGGGTCTCGATCCGGCGGATGTCCAGCCGGACCGAGGCGTAGAACTTCAGCGCCCGGCCACCGGTGGTGGTCTCCGGGGAGCCGAACATCACGCCGATCTTCTCGCGCAGCTGGTTGATGAAGATCGCGGTGGTGTTCGACTGGTTCAGCGCACCGGCGATCTTGCGCAGCGCCTGGCTCATCAGCCGGGCCTGCAGACCCACGTGCGAGTCGCCCATCTCGCCCTCGATCTCGGCGCGCGGCACCAGCGCGGCCACCGAGTCGATGATGATCAGGTCGATCGCGCCGGAGCGGATCAGCATGTCGGTGATCTCCAGCGCCTGCTCACCGGTGTCCGGCTGGGAGACCAGCAGCGCGTCGGTGTCGACCCCGAGCTTGCGGGCGTACTCCGGGTCCAGGGCGTGCTCGGCGTCGACGAAGGCGACCGTGCCGCCGAGCTTCTGCGCGTTGGCCGCGGCATGCAGGGTGAGGGTCGTCTTACCGGAGGACTCCGGCCCGTAGATCTCGATCACCCGGCCCCGGGGCAGGCCGCCGACGCCCAGCGCGACGTCCAGCGCCGTCGATCCGGTCGGGATCACGTCGATCGGGGTCCGGGCCTGGTCGCCCAGGCGCATCACCGAGCCCTTGCCGAACTGCCGCTCGATCTGGGCGAGCGCGGTCTCAAGGGCCTTCTCGCGATCGGTACCTGCCATGGCTTCCACCCTCGGGTTTTGTGCTGTGCGCTTCATCGTCCTCGACGCTAGCGCGTCCCACCGACAATCGGCCCCGAACGGGCTCGGCCTGTGGATAACTCGTCGAGAAACCAGTATAGGGAACAACAGTTCGAATCACTGTTCGCACCGCTCCCCACCGGGAAACAGCGGGAACCACGGGGAACAACGAGAAAACAACGGGGAGCAGCGGGGAACGACCGGCTCCGAGCGCCTCAGCGCAGCCGCGACGATACGCCCATCACATCGCACACCACCCGCCAGACGTCCTTGGCCTCCCAGCCGGCGTCCAGCGCCTGTTGAACCGTCCGGCCGCCGAGCTCACTCATCACGTGGTCCCGGGCGAACGACTCCGCGTACGCCGGGCCGAAGTGCTCGTTCATCCGTCGCCAGAACTCGGTCAGCCTCATGGGGTCAGTATCGCGGAGCCGCCCCGCGCCCAGCGTCCGCGCCGTCAGTGCGGCACCGACAGCACCCCCGCGCCGTAGCCGCCGGAGTCCCCGCACAGGCCCGGCCCGACCGGACAGTTGGCCGCGGCCAGGCCGACCAGCACGTCCCGCAGCCGGTCCGGCCCCCACCCCGGGTGCAGCGCGGCGGCGACCGCGACCGCGCCGGTCACCTGGGCCGCACTCATCGAGGTACCCGCCAGCGCCGCGTACCGGCCCTGCGGCCAGTCCGAGACGATCGCCTCGCCCGGCCCGCCGTCCGGGTCGCCGCCGGGCGCGGCCAGGGTGATCCGGCCCTTGCCGTAGTTGGAGTAGGTCGCGACCGTCCCGCCGCGGGTGACCGCGCTGACCGACACCACCCCGGGCAGCTCGCCGGGCAGCCGGATGCACTCGGGGCCGAGCCGGCGGTCCTGGGCCGGGCCGGCCGCCCGGTCGTTGGGGCTGCGCTGGTCGGTCCGCGGCCCGGTCAGGTCCTGGGTGTCATTGCCCGCCGAGGTGACCACCACGGCGGTGCGCCGGGCGTAGGCCACCGCGCGGCCGACTGCCTGGATCATCGCGGCCTGGTCCGGGTCCTGCGGGCAGTTGTACTTCCACGGGTCGGCGAAGTAGCTGTTGTTGATCCCCACCGCGCCGTGGTCGGCCGCCCAGAGCAGCCCGCAGACGATGTTCTCCGGGTAGTACTGCCCGAGCGGCCCGAGCAGCCGCACCGCCGCGATCCGCACCCCCGGTGCCACCCCGACGATCCCGTGCCCGTCCTGGGCCGCGCCGATCAGCCCGGCCACGTGGGTGCCGTGTCCGCTCTCGGCGACCGAGCCGTCCGGGCGCCAGGCGCCGTACCGGGCATCGGGACGGCCGTCGGCGCAGGAGGCCGAGTCGAGGGGGCTGACCGCGTCCCGCAGATCCGGGTGGGTGTCGTCGACACCGGAGTCGAGCACGGCGACCAGCACCTGGTGCAGCGCCGCGGCCCGCCGCTCGCCCGCCGCGGCCGCCGGACCGGCCCTGGTCACGGTGAACGGGCCGGGCCCCTGGGCGGCCGGGTCGTCGCCGATCATCGCCAGGTGCCAACCCCCGTGCTCGCCCGGATCCGGCACCGTCGGGGTGGTGTCGCCCTCGAGGCGCTCGCCCGACGGCGGCCGCCCGGTCGCCGTCGGGCGGCGGAAGTCGCCCGCGCCGGCCAGCGCACCGGGCGGTCCGGGCACCGGCTCGGTGCGGGTGGCACCGGCCGCGCTGATCCCGGGACGGCGGCGCAGCCGGGCCGCGAAGCCGCCGTCGGCGGAGTAGGCGAGCACCGCGCCGATCTGCGGGTAGTCCTGCACCGGTTGCCCGCCCAGGGCCCGGACGGCGGCGTCCGCCGCGGCGCTGCCCTGGGCGTCGGGACGGTCGGCCAGCACCAGATAGCTGACGTAGGAGCGCTGGTCACCGGCCATGTAGGGGAGCGCGCCGCCGAGCAGCAGCACCGCCGCGAGCATCACCGGGGCACTGCGCAGCACCAGGGAGCGGCGCCGGCCGCGGCTGACCAACCGCACCTCGGCCATCGCTCTCCTCCGCTCCTTGAGGCCCCCGAAGCCCTTGCGGCCCCTCGAAGGTCCTCGAAGGTCCTCGAACATCCTCGAAGGACCTCGAAGGACCTCGAAGGACCTCGAAGGCCTCTGAGCCCCTTGAAAACCCGTGAAGACCCTTTGAAGGCTCGTCGTGAAGGCTCGTCGCCCGGAGCATCACCATATGAGCGATTCATCCGATATGCCCTTGCCTGGACCGCCATCCGGTGCACACCCGGCGACCGCCCTCCCCCGGACTGTCAGTGGTACCCGGCACCATGGAGGACATGGCGGACCAGCAACTCCCCCCCGACCCGCTGGCCGGTTTCGCACCGGCCACCCGGGCCTGGTTCGAGGCCGCCTTCGACCGGCCCACCGCCGCCCAGGCCGGTGCCTGGGCCGCGATCCGCCGGGAGGCCGAAGTCCTGGTGGTCGCCCCCACCGGCTCCGGCAAGACCCTCGCGGCCTTCCTCGCCGCCCTCGACCGGCTGAGCAGCACCCCGCCGCCGGCCGATCCGCGCCGCCGCCTCCGGGTGCTCTACGTCTCCCCGCTGAAGGCCCTCGCGGTGGACGTCGAGCGCAATCTGCGGGCCCCGCTGACCGGCCTGCGCCAGGCGGCGGTCCGGCTCGGCCTGCCGGAGCCGGAGGTGCAGGTCGGCATCCGTTCGGGTGATACGCCGGCCGCCGACCGCCGCCGCTTCCAGAGCCATCCGCCGGACATCCTGATCACCACGCCCGAGTCGCTCTTCCTACTGCTCACCTCGGCCTCCCGGGAGGCGCTGCGCGGCATCGACACGGTGATCCTCGACGAGGTGCACGCGGTGGCCGGCACCAAGCGCGGCGCCCACCTGGCCCTCAGCCTGGAGCGGTTGGACCAGCTGCTGGAGCGCCCGGCCCGGCGGATCGGCCTGTCCGCCACGGTCCGGCCGGTGGACGAGGTGGCGAGGTTCCTCTCCCCGCAGCGCGGTGCGGTCGTCGTCCAGCCGCCCGCGGCCAAGGAGTTCGACCTGTCGGTGGTGGTCCCGGTCGCCGACCTGGGCGAGCTCTCCCCGGCCCCGGCCGCCGACGATCCTGCCCAGGCCGCCAGCATCTGGCCGCATGTCGAGGAGCGGATCGTCGACCTGGTCCAGGCCCACCGCTCCACCATCGTCTTCGCCAACTCCCGCCGGCTGGCCGAGCGGCTCTGCAACCGGCTGAACGAGATCGCCCACGAGCGCATCACCGGGTCGGCGTTGGCCGAGCAGCACGGCCCCGCCGAGCTGATGGGCGGCTCGGGCGCGGCCAAGGGCGCCGCACCGGTGCTGGCCCGGGCCCACCACGGCTCGGTCTCCAAGGAGCAGCGGTCGCTGGTGGAGGAGGAGTTGAAGGCCGGTCGGCTGCCCGCCGTGGTCGCCACCTCCAGCCTGGAGCTGGGCATCGACATGGGCGCGGTCGACCTGGTGGTGCAGGTGGAGTCGCCGCCCTCGGTGGCCTCCGGGCTGCAGCGGGTCGGCCGGGCCGGGCACCAGGTGGGCGCGGTCTCCACCGGGGTGGTCTTCCCCAAGTACCGGGGCGACCTGGTGCAGTCCGCGGTGGTGACCGAGCGGATGCGGGCCGGGCGGATCGAGGCGCTGCGGATCCCGCGCAACCCGCTGGACGTGCTGGCGCAGCAGCTGGTCGCGATCACCGCGTTGGACACGTGGGACGTGGACGAGCTGCTCGCGCTGGTCCGCCGGGCCGCCCCGTTCGCCAGCCTGCCGCAGTCCGCCTTCGACTCGGTGCTGGACATGCTGGCCGGCCGCTACCCCTCGGACGCCTTCGCCGAGCTGCGCCCCCGCCTGGTCTGGGACCGGGTGGCCGGCACGGTCACGGGCCGGCCCGGCGCCCAGCGCCTGGCCGTCACCTCCGGCGGCACCATTCCGGATCGAGGCCTGTTCGGTGTCTTCATCGCGGGTTCGGACCCGAAGAAGGGCGGCGGCCGGGTCGGGGAGCTGGACGAGGAGATGGTTTACGAGTCCCGGGTGGGCGATGTCTTCACCCTGGGCACCAGCTCCTGGCGGATCCAGGAGATCACCCATGACAAGGTGCTGGTCACCCCGGCCCCGGGCGTGCCCGGCCGGCTGCCGTTCTGGAAGGGCGACTCGCTGGGTCGCCCACTCGAACTCGGCCGGGCGCTGGGCGCGTTCGTCCGCGAGCTGGGCGGCCTGCCCGAGCCCGAGGCGAAGCAGCGGCTGCTGAGCGCGGGGCTGGACGACTGGGCGGCCGGCAACCTGCTCGGGTACCTGGCCGAGCAGCGGCAGGCGGCCGGCCATCTGCCGGACGACCGCACCATCGTGGTCGAGCGGTTCCGGGACGAGCTGGGCGACTGGCGGATCGTCGTCCACTCCCCGTTCGGCGCCCAGGTGCACGCCCCGTGGGCGCTGGCCCTGGGAGCCCGGCTGCGCGAGCGGCACGGGCTCGACCCGCAGGTGATGCACGGTGACGACGGCATCGTGCTGCGGCTCCCGGACGTCGATCTGCTGGCCCCCAACTTCGACTTCGGCAGCCCGAGTCCGGACGCACCGGGGGCGGTCGACGAGGCGCCGGTCGGGGCCGACGCGGTGCTCTTCGACCCGGGCGAGGTCGAGCAGCTGGTGACGGACCAGGTGGGCGGCTCCGCGCTGTTCGCCTCCCGGTTCCGCGAATGCGCCGGCCGCGCCCTGCTGCTGCCCCGCCGCAGCCCCGGCAAGCGCACCCCGCTCTGGCAGCAGCGCCAGCGGGCCGCCCAACTCCTTGAGGTGGCCGGTGAGTTCGGCTCGTTTCCGATCGTGCTCGAGGCCGTCCGGGAGTGCCTGCAGGATGTCTTCGACCTGCCGGGCCTGGTCGAGCTGATGCGCGACCTGGAGTCCCGCGCCGTGCGGCTGGTCGAGGTCACCACCGCCGAGCCCTCGCCGTTCGCCCGCTCACTGCTCTTCGGCTATGTCGCCCAGTACCTCTACGAGGGCGACTCGCCGCTGGCCGAGCGCCGGGCCGCCGCCCTCGCCCTGGACTCCCGGCTGCTGGCCGAACTGCTCGGCCAGGCCGAGCTGCGCGAGCTGATCGACCCGGCGGTCCTGGCCGAGCTGGAGGCCGAGCTGCAGCGCCTCACCCCGGAGCGCCGGATCAAGGACGTCGAGGGGGTGGCCGACGCCCTGCGGCTGCTCGGCCCGCTCAGCACCGAGGAGTTGCTGGCCCGGGGCGCCGAGGCCGCCTGGCCGGCCGAGCTGCGGGCGGCCCGCCGGGCCATTCTGGTCAAGATCGCCGGCGAGCAGCGCTGGGCCGCGATCGAGGACGCCGGGCGGCTCAGCGACGCACTCGGCACCCCGCTGCCGGTCGGCATCCCCGAGGCCTTCACCGAGCCGGTCAAGGATCCGCTCGGCGACCTGCTGGCCCGGTTCGCCCGGACCAACGGGCCGTTCACCGCCCCGCAGGCGGCCGCCCGGTTCGGCCTGGGCAACGCCGTGGTCGCCGGCACGCTGCAGCGGCTGACCGCCGCCGGGCGGCTGGTGCAGGGCGAGTTCCGCCCGGTGGAGGCCGGCGGCACCGGCGAGCCCGAGTGGTGCGACGCCGAGGTGCTGCGCCGGCTGCGGCGCCGCTCGCTGGCCGCACTGCGCCAGGAGGTGGAGGCGGTGCCGCCGCGGGCCCTGGCCGCCTTCCTGCCGCAGTGGCAGCACCTGAGCGGCCATCAGCTGCGCGGCGAGGACGGCTTGTACCGGGTGGTCGAGCAGTTGCAGGGCGCGGTGCTGCCGGCCTCCGCGCTGGAGCGCCTGATCCTGCCCGCCCGGCTGGCCGACTACCAGCCCGGTCTGCTCGACAAGCTGATGCTGGCGGGCGAGATCGGCTGGACCGGGGCCGGCGCGCTGCCCGGCAAGGACGGCTGGATCAGCCTGCACCTGGCCGAGACCGCCGACCTGGTGCGCCCCGAGCCGCACCCGTTCACCCGCACCCCGCTGCACGAGGCACTGCTCTCCGCCCTGGCCAGCGGCTACGGTCTGCACTTCAAGCAGCTCGGCGCCCAGCTGCCGGACACCCCCGAGCCGGAGATCGTCGCCGCGCTGTGGGACTTGGTCTGGGCCGGCCTGGTCACCAACGACTCCCTGGCCCCGGTGCGGGCCCTGCTCGGCTCCGGCCGCACCCCCGGCTCGACCGCGCACCGGGCACCGCGCTCGGTGCCGCGCGGCCGATACGGGGGCCTGGCCCGGGTATCGGCCCGGCTCCCGAGCGACCCCACCACGGGCGGCCGCTGGTCGCTGCTGCCCGAGCCGGCCGAGCCGACCGGCCGGGCCGCCGCCCAGGCGCAGGTGCTGCTGGACCGCCATGGGGTGCTGACCCGGGGTGCGGTGCAGGCAGAGCGGATCCCCGGCGGCTTCGCCGGCGTCTACCAGGTGCTCTCCGCCTTCGAGGAGCGCGGCCGGGCCCGCCGCGGCTATCTGGTCGAGGGGCTGGGCGGCGCCCAGTTCGCGATGGACGGCGCCGCCGACCGGCTCCGCTCGGTCAACGGACGCCTGGAGCGGGCGGCCGCCACCGAGTGGCCCGAGCGCGCCCCCAGCCCGGCCGACCAGCCGGCCGCCCAGCTGCTGGCGGCGGCCGACCCGGCCAACGCCTACGGTGCCGCACTGCCCTGGCCCGAGCCGCCGGGCGAGCAGGCCACCGCGCACCGCCCCGGCCGCAAGGCGGGCGCCCTGGTGGTGCTGGTCGACGGCGAGCTGGTGCTGTATCTGGAGCGCGGCGGCAAGTCGCTGCTCTGCTGGACGCAGGACGCGCAGGTGCTGGCGGCGGCCGTGGGCGCGCTGGTGGACGGGGTGCGGCGGGGTCTGCTCAGCGGGCTCACGGTGGAGCGGACCAATGGCGAGCCCGCGCTGGGCTCAGCGCTCGGTGCCGTCCTGGAGGAGGCCGGCTTCCACGCCACTCCGCGAGGGCTGCGGCTGCGCGGCTGAGCGCCGGGCCGGCCCTCGAGCCCCGCTATCGGAGTGCACGGGGAGCACCCCGAGGCCCCAGCCGCCGAGCGTGAGCAGGGCGAAGAACGCACCGGAGTCGGGCGACGGTCCGGCGGATATCAGATGCACGACGAGCATTGCGCAGAGCGCCGCGCCGAGCAGCCCGACCACCCGAAACGCCCGGCCATGCCCAGGTGCCGACCGGCGACGGCTGCGCGGGCCTATTCGGCCCGCGCCCTCGGTGCCTCGGTGCACGCGCGGCTCCTTCTCCCGGCCCCCTGGATTCGTCAAGCAGAGCCTCATCAGACTGAAGCTCGTCAAGCGCTCAGGTCAGCAGCGCGAGTCAGGCAGCGACGACGTCCACAGCCGCGGCCTTCGGAGTGATCGTGCTCATCCGCTCACCCGGAGCGGGGAGCTGCACGGGCTCCAGCACCGGACGGAGCAGGTCGTCCTCGGAGAGGGCGGCCATCGCGGCAAGCTCGGCCAGCGACAGTTCGTCGCTCACCTCGCGCATGACCTCGGACATCCGGACGTCGAGTGCATCGCAGATCGCGGAGAGCAGCTCGGAGGAGGCCTCCTTCTGCCCGCGCTCGACCTCGGAGAGGTATCCGAGCGAAACTCGTGCGGCGGCCGACACCTCGCGAAGTGTGCGGCCCTGGCGCTGGCGCTGCCGACGCAGCACGTCACCCAAGAGGCGACGGAGCAGGATCATCGGTTGCTCCCTCCTCGGACTGCGGATCGAGATGTCACGTCCCCACCGTACCGCCTTGCCCGCTTCCCGTGCGGGGACCGTGGTCGTGTTCACTCTGGGCTGCAAGCCTCTCCCCTCCCCTGTTGTTCCCACCCCGGACGGACGCACGCCCCTGGTTCCGAGAGGTTTCCCGGATTCGGCCTGTTCAGCCGTTGTTCAACTGACGCTTGCGGTGCCGCGGGTGTTCCCGACGGCCACCGCCTGCGCCAGAAAGAGCTCCAGAGCGCCGGCCACGGCCTTTCGTCGGATTGTGGCACGGTCTCCCGACAGCCGGGGCGATCTCACCAGAGTTCCCCCCGGACCGGCGAAACCCAGATGGACTGTGCCGACTGGCTGACCATTCTGTGCTTCCGGACCCGCCACTCCGGTGGTCGCGAGGCCGTAGGTGGCACCGAGCAGCCGCCGCACTCCTTCGGCCATCTGCCGGGCCACCACCGGGTGCACCGGACCGTACACCGCGAGCAGTCCCTCGTCCACGCCCAGCAACTCGGCCTTCAGCTCGGTGGCGTAGGCGGTGACCGAGCCCCGGAAGGTCGCCGAGGCGCCGGGCACGTCCACCAGCTGCGCCGCCAGCAGCCCACCGGTGAGCGACTCGGCCACCGCCAGGGTGGCGCCGAGCCCGCGCAGCTCGTGGTGGACTTGCTGGGCCAGCGGCAGGTACTCGGTCACTTCGCCTTCGCCTCCTCGGCCCGGGCCAGGCCCTCGCGGCGCAGCCGCACGGCCTGGCGCACATAGTCGGCCCCACTGACCACCGTGAGCACCACGGCCAGCCCGATCAGCACCGCCCGACCGGTGGCCAGCCAGCCGGTCAGCGGCAGCACGTACATGCCGACCGCGACGCCTTGGGTGAGCGTCTTCAGCTTGCCGCCCCGGCTGGCCGGGATCACGCTGTACCGGATCACCCAGAAGCGCATCAGGGTGATGCCCAGCTCCCTGGCCAGGATCACTGCGGTGATCCACCACGGCAAGTCGCCCAGCACGGAGAGCCCGATCAGCGCGGCGCCCATGATCGCCTTGTCAGCGATCGGGTCGGCGATCTTGCCGAAGTCAGTGACCAGGCCCTGCCGGCGGGCGATCTCCCCGTCGAACAGGTCGGTGATCATGGCGATCGCGAACGCCGCCCAGGCCACCGCCCGCCACTTGGGGTTGTGCCCGCCGTCGGCGAGCAGCAGCACCACGAAGACCGGCACCAGCGCCAGGCGCAGCATGGTCAGCTGGTTGGCGAGGTTCCACACCGAGGGCACCGCCGGCTTGGCGGCCCCCGGCTGGGCCGGGCGGGCCGCTGCCGGGCTGCCCGGCCCGCCGGTCATGCCGCGGCCGCCGGACGGACGGACTCGATCGCCTCGGCCACCAGGTCCACACCCTCGGACCCGATCACCCGGGCGCGGTAGAACTGGCCCACGACGGCCTGCTCGGCGCCGACCAGGGTGGTCAGGCCGTCGGTCTCCGGGGCCTGGTGGGCGGCGCGGCCGATGACCTCGCCGTCTTCGAGGGACTCGACCAGAACCTCGACCTCGGTGCCGATCCGCTGCTCGGCGCGCTGCGCGGTGAGCTCCTCGGCCAGCCGGGTGAGCCGGGCGAGCCGGTCGGCCACCACGTCCTCGGGCAGCTTGCCTTCGAAGGTCGCGGCCTCGGTGCCGTCCTCGTCGGAGTAGCCGAAGACGCCGATCGCGTCCAGCCCGGCCCCGGTGATGAACCGTTCCAGCTCCGCGAAGTCCTCCTCGGTCTCACCGGGGAAGCCGACGATGAAGTTGGACCTGGCGCCCGCCTGCGGGGCCTTGTCCCGGATGGTCTTCAGCAGCTCCAGGAACTGGTCGGTGTTGCCGAACCGGCGCATCCGGCGCAGCACCGCCGGGGCCGAGTGCTGGAAGGAGAGGTCGAAGTAGGGCACCACGTCGGCGGTGCCGGTCATCGCGTCGATCAGACCGGGACGCATCTCGGCGGGCTGCAGGTAGCTGACCCGGACCCGCTCGATGCCGGGCACCGCCGCGATCTCGGTCAGCAGCGTCTCCAGGAGCCGGATGTCGCCCAGGTCCTTGCCGTAGGAGGTGTTGTTCTCGCTGACCAGGACCACCTCGCGGACGCCCTGCTCGGCCAGCCAGACCGCCTCGTTCAGCACGTCGGAGGGGCGGCGGGAGATGAACGAGCCGCGGAAGGCCGGGATCGCGCAGAACGAGCAGCGCCGGTCGCAGCCGGAGGCGAGCTTGATCGAGGCCACCGGGGAGTCGTCCAGCCGCTTGCGCAGGGTGCGCGGGCCGGAGGCCGGGGCCATGCCCTCGGGCAGGTCCTCCGGGGCGCCGTGTCCGGGCAGCGCGATCTCGGCCGCGGCGGCCTGGCGCTCGACCGGGGTCAACGGCAGCAGCTTGCGGCGGTCGCGCGGCAGGTGCGTCGCGTGGTGCCCGCCGGACAGGATGGTCTGCAGGCGGTCGCTGATGTTGGTGTAGTCGTCGAAGCCGAGCACGCCGTCGGCCTCGGGCAGGGCGTCGGCCAGCTCCTTGCCGTAGCGCTCGGCCATGCAGCCGACCGCGACCACGGCCTGGGTGCGGCCGTGCCCCTTGAGATCGTTGGCCTCCAGCAGGGCATCCACCGAGTCCTTCTTGGCGGCCTCGACGAAGCCACAGGTGTTGACGACGGCGACATCGGCGTCACTCGCGTCGTCGACCAGCAGCCAGCCATCGGCCTCCAGCCGCCCGGCGAGTTCCTCGGAGTCGACCTCGTTGCGGGCGCATCCGAGCGTGACCAGTGCGACAGTACGGCGTTCAGGCATAGGGCCAAGATTAACGCGCGGCCCCCGGTGCCGTTTCCCCCGGAGGCCGCGCGGCGAACGATGGCCGACTCAACCGGCCTGCGGATCACCGGGCGTGTAGGTGAGGTGGACCACCTGGCCGTCCTTCCCGGCGGGCCCGAGATCCTTGCCGTTGACGTACAGATGGACGGCCGCCGCGTTGCCGATCACCAGCTTGATCTGCTTCGGATCGGTGAAGGTCTGGTCCTTGCCGTCGTCCAGATTGTTCTGGAACAGCGACTTGCCGTCGCCGTCCACCGCCGACACCCAGCTGCTGCCGCCCTCGCCGACCACCTTGACGGTGACCTTGTCGGCCGGGGCGGCGGCGATCGGCGCGGTGCTCGCGGGCGCGGGCGGCTGGACGGGCGCGGTCGGCGCGGCGGGGGCCGAGCTGACCGCGCTGGGCAGCGGGGCACTGGCCGAGCCGGTCGCGGTCTTGGCGGACTTGCCGTTGATCAGGTTGAAGCCGATCAGCACGATCACCGCGACGATCGCCACCACCATCGCGGCGGTCCAGTTCGGCCGACCCTGGCCGATCTTTATCCGCTTGGCCTCCAGCGCCGCCACCGGAGCGAGCTGCACCGGCTCGGTGCCGTGGATCGCGTCGTACCGGGCCACCAGCTCGTCGCCGTCGGCGCCGACCGCGCGGGCCAGGGCGCGGAGGTGCCCGCGCGCGTAGAAGTCGCCGCCGCAGCGGCTGAAGTCGTCCTCCTCGATGGCGTGCACGATCGGCACCCGCACCCGGGTGGCGGCGCTCACCTCATCGACCGTCAGCCCGGCCGCCCGCCGTGCCTCGGCGAGCGTGCGCCCGATCGAGGGGGCGTCGGCCGGGACACCGGGGGCGGGCGCGGTGTCAGCGGTGGAGGATCGGCTGTTGTCGCGGTGGGAGGACTTGCCGATGGTCACTGGGCACGCCTTTCGAGCGGAGGCCACCTGCTGGAAGAACAGTCTAGGGGTGCTGGCGAATCGTTTCTCAACCGGAGTTCGACCGAACGCGCACCCCGGGGCCACCGGGGCGCACGGTACTGACGGCCCATCAGAGCCCTACCCGCGCAGGGTGGCCAGTACCCCGTCCAGCTCATCCGGCTTGACCAGCACGTCACGGGCCTTGGACCCCTCGCTGGGCCCCACGATGCCGCGCGACTCCATCAGGTCCATCAGCCGCCCCGCCTTGGCGAACCCGACCCGCAGCTTGCGCTGCAGCATCGAGGTCGAGCCGAACTGGGTGGAGACCACCAGCTCGGCAGCCTGGATCAGCAGGTCCAGGTCGTCCCCGATCTCCTCGTCGATCTCCTTCTTCGGTCCGCCGCCCACCGTCACGTCGTCCCGGTAGACGGCGGTCAGCTGGTCCTTGCAGTGCTGCACCACGGCGGCGATCTCGGCCTCTGTGACGAAGGCGCCCTGCATCCGGACCGGCTTGGAGGCGCCCATCGGCAGGAAGAGCGCATCGCCCTTGCCGACCAGCTTCTCGGCGCCCGGCTGGTCCAGGATGACCCGGGAGTCGGCCATCGCCGAGGTGGCGAATGCCAGCCGGGACGGCACATTGGCCTTGATCAGGCCGGTCACCACGTCCACCGACGGCCGCTGGGTGGCGAGCACCAGGTGGATGCCGGCCGCGCGGGCCAACTGGGTGATCCGGACCACCGAGTCCTCGACGTCGCGCGGGGCGACCATCATCAGGTCGGCCAGCTCGTCGACGATCACCAGCAGGTACGGGTAGGGCGTCAGCTCCCGCTCGCTGCCCAGCGGCGGGGTCACGGTGCCGGCCCGCACCGCCGCGTTGAAGTCGTCCACGTGCCGGAAGCCGAAGGCCGCCAGGTCGTCGTAGCGCAGGTCCATCTCGCGGACCACCCACTGCAGCGCCTCGGCCGCCTTCTTCGGGTTGGTGATGATCGGCGTGATCAGGTGCGGAATGCCCTCGTAGGCGGTCAACTCGACCCGCTTCGGGTCGACCAGGACCATCCGCACCTCGTCCGGGGTGGCCCGCATCAGCACCGAGGTGATCAGGCAGTTGATGCAGCTCGACTTGCCCGCGCCGGTGGCGCCGGCCACCAGGATGTGCGGCATCTTGGCCAGGTTGGCGAGCACCGTGTGGCCCTCGACGTCCTTGCCCATGCCGACCACCATCGGATGGGTGTCCTCGGCGGCGCTGCGCGAGCGCAGTATGTCGCCGAGGTTGACCATCTCCCGGTCCCGGTTGGGGATCTCGATGCCCACCGCGGATCTGCCCGGGATCGGGCTGATGATCCGCACGTCCGGGCTGGCCACCGCGTAGGCGATGTTCTTGGCCAGCGCGGTGATCCGCTCGACCTTCACGGCCGGGCCGAGCTCCACCTCGTAGCGGGTGACCGTCGGGCCGCGGCTGAAGCCGGTGACCTTGGCGTCCACCTTGAACTCGGCGAAGGTGGCGGTCAGCTGGGCGACCACCTCGTCATTGAGGGCGCTGCGGGCCTTGGCCGGGCCGCCGCGCTCCAGCAGCTCCAGCGAAGGCAGCGCGTAGTCGCCGCCGGACAGCAACTGCAGCTGCTCCATCCGCTGCGGGGCAGCGGCGTGCTCGGCCGGCACGCCGCCGGCCGGGGCCGCGGCGCGGGCCGTCGGCACCGCCGACTCCTCCGGGGGCGCGGTGCGGTCCTGCACCTGGTGCATGATGCTGGCCACCGCCGGTGAGGCGGGCACCCCGTGCAGCAGTGCGCCGTCCAGGTCGGCGGCCACCCCGGCGGCCAGGTCGCGGGTCTGGAACGGGTCCTTGACGAACATGTCGGGCACCGCCGGGGCGAGCTCGGGCTCGTCCACCTGCTTGCGCCGGCCGCGCTTGCGGCGCCGGGCCGCCACCTCGTCTTCGGGGGACTCGGGCCGCCCGCCGTCCACGGTGTACGGCAGTGCCTGCGGGTCCGCGTCCTCCGGCGGCTCGGTGGAGAAGTCCCGGTCGCCGGTGGCGTACTCCTGGCCGTACTCGTCGTAGTCGCCGTAGCCGTCGGCGGGCAGCGGCTCGGCCACGCCCAGGCGCACGAAGAGCAGCCGCAGCCGCTCCGGAATCTTGTTGACCGGGGTGGCGGTGACCACCAGCAGGCCGAAGAAGGTGAGCAGCAGCAGCAGCGGCACCGCCAGCGGCGGCCCGGCGGCGGCCATCAGCGGGGTGGAGACGCCCCAGCCGAGGATGCCGCCGGACTCCCGCAGCCGGGCCGCGCCGTTCTGCATGCCGGGGGCACCGCAGCCGATGTGCACCAGCCCGAGCACCCCGACCACCAGCGTGCTCAGGCCGATGACGATCCGCCCGTTGGCCTCCGGCACCTCCGGATGCCGCATCAGCCGGATCGCGATGCCCGCCATCAGCAGCGGGACCAGCACGCCGAGGCGGCCGAACAGCCCGCTCACCACGACGGTGGCCGCCGTGCCGAGCCAGCCCTGCGGGCTGAACCAGGTGCCGGCGCCGACCACCATGGCGAGCGCCAGCAGCAGCAGCGCCCGGCCGTCCTTGCGGTGCACCGGGTGCAGGTTCTTCGCGCCGGTGCCGAAGCCGCGGAAGACCGAACCCACCCCGCCGGCCACCCCGCCCACGGCGCGGACCACCGGGTGCCGGCGGCGCGGTGCCGGGGCCGGGGCGGGCTTGGGTGCGGCAGCCTTGCGGGCCTTCACGGGGGCCTTGGCAGCGGACTTCGCGGCAGGCTTGGCGGCGGGCTTGCGAGCGGCCGGTTTCCGCGCCGGAGCGGCCTTCTTCGCCGGACCCGAACTGGAGCTGCGTGCGTTGCCGGGCGTCCGTGTGGCCATGGACCAGAGCCTACCGGCGGCCTCCGGCCCGGGACACATGACCGACCGTCATGCCCCAGGGTGTGTCGCCTCCGCTCATCGACACACCGTCAGTCCCATCCGGTTCACTCGGTCGGCGGACCGAACGGCGGGACGTTGACGGCGCGTCGGGTGACAGCGGCTCAGTCGACGACGGTGCCGGGCCGCAGCGCGTCCAGGGCGGCCCGCAGCGCGACCAGCTTGCGCTCCAGATGGGCGGCGGTGGCGGCGGCCGCAGTCTCCGAGGAGTTGTCCAGCTGCTTGGTCAGCGTCTCGGCCTGCTCCTCCACCGAGGCCAGCCGGGCGCTGAGCTCGGCGAGCAGCGGCTCGGCGGAGTCGCCGCCGGACCCGTTGCTGCCCGCGGGGCCGTCCTCCAGTTGCAGGCGCAGCAGTGCCGCCTGCTCCTTGAGCTGGCAGTTCTTCATGTAGAGGTCGACGAAGACGGAGACCTTGGCGCGCAGCACCCACGGGTCGAACGGCTTCGAGATGTAGTCCACCGCACCGGCCGCGTAGCCGCGGAAGGTGTGGTGCGGACCGTGGTTGATCGCGGTCAGGAAGATGATCGGAATGTCCCGGGTGCGCTCGCGGCGCTTGATGTGGGCGGCCGTCTCGAAGCCGTCCATGCCGGGCATCTGGACGTCCAGCAGGATCACCGCGAAGTCGTCGGTGAGCAGCGCCTTCAGCGCCTCCTCGCCGGAAGCGGCCCGGACCAGCGTCTGGTCCAGGGCCGACAGGATCGCCTCCAGCGCGAGCAGGTTCTCCGCCCGGTCATCGACCAGGAGGATCTTCGCCTTCTGCACCACGACCCGCCCTCCTGCCGAATAGCCCGCCTGTTTCCCGCGCGCCGGCACTCGCGTGCCGCTCGCCACTGTCCCGGCCATGCTAGCCGCACCCCCTTGCCCAGCCGTATCGGATGCTCGTCACAGGCCACAGAAGGCACCTGCCGGCCCGGGAAACGCCGCTGCCGCCCCGCGCACCGTCGTCGTCCGGTTACTGTTCGCAACGATGAGTGACCCTAGCGGGTTCCCGGTCCGCCTCGCCAGTAAACGCCGGTGCCAAACCGCTAGCCGCGCGCCCCCAACCAGTGCCGCATCACACCGAGCAGGTGGTCGGTGTCCACCGGCTTGGTCACGTGGTCCGTGGCGCCCGCCTCGATGCTCTTCTCCTTGTCGCCCTTCATCGCCTTGGCGGTCAACGCGATGATCGGCAGCCCGGCGAACTGCGGCATCCGGCGGATCGCCTCGGTGGTCGCGTAGCCGTCCATCTCCGGCATCATGATGTCCATCAGCACCAGCGAGACGTTCTCGTGCTGCTCGAGCACCTCGATCCCCTCGCGGCCGTTCTCGGCGTACAGCACGGTGAGCCCGTACTGCTCCAGGACGCTGGTCAGCGCGAAGACATTGCGCACGTCGTCGTCGACGATCAGCACCTCCTCGCCGTCGAACCGGCCCTCGAACTCCGTGCTGGAGCCGGCCCGGGGCGCCGGCAGCTCCTCGAGCCGGTTCGCCGGCGCCGGCTCGACCCGCTGCGGCGGCTCGGCCGGTTCGACCGGCTGCGCGGCCGGCTCCGAGCGCTCGGCGGCCGCCCGGCGCCGCTCCGCCGCGCCGCGACGCCGCTCCAGCGCCAACTCCCGGACCTCCTGGGCCCACTGCTCCGCGGGGTTGTCCCCGACCGGCACCGGCTCACCGGTCGGGGTGACGCCGACCGAGGCCCGCAGCTGCCCGCTCGCCGACGCTCCGCGCTCCGGCGAGGCGTCCGGCACCTCCTCCAGCAGCGGCAGGTAGAGGGTGAAGGTGCTGCCCCGGCCGAGCTCGCTCTGCGCGTGGATCTCGCCACCGAGCAGCCGGGCGAGCTCGCGGCTGATCGACAGGCCCAGGCCGGTGCCGCCGTACTTGCGGCTGGTGGTGCCGTCGGCCTGCTTGAACGCCTCGAAGATCTCCCGCAGCTTGTCGTCGGGGATCCCGATCCCGGTGTCGGTCACCGAGAAGGCCACCAGCGGGGCGTCCGGGTCGTCGATCCGGCCCGACTCCAGGAGCTGCTCCCGGATGTGCTGCGGCACCGCCGGACCGGCCGGGCCGATCTCCAGGCGCACCGTGCCGGACTCGGTGAACTTCACCGCGTTGGACAGCAGGTTGCGCAGCACCTGCTGGAGCCGCTGCTCGTCGGTGTGCAGGGTGGCCGGCAGGTCGGGCGAGACGGCGACGGTGAACTCCAGGCCCTTCTCCGCGGTGAGCGGGCGGAACGCCGCCTCCACGTAGTCGGTCAGCTGCACCAGCGCGATCCGGGCCGGGCGCACGTCCATCTTCCCGGCCTCCACCTTGGACAGGTCGAGGATGTCGTTGATCAGTTGCAGCAGGTCGGAGCCGGCGCCGTGGATGGTGTCGGCGAACTCCACCTGCTTGGACGAGAGGTTGCCCTCGTTGTTGTCGGAGAGCAGCTTCGCCAGGATCAGCAGCGAGTTGAGCGGGGTGCGCAGCTCGTGCGACATGTTGGCGAGGAACTCGCTCTTGTAGCGGTTGGCCTGGGCCAGCTGCTCGGCGCGCTCCTCCAGCACCCGGCGCGCCTCCTCGATCGCGCTGTTCTTGATCTCGATGTCGCGGTTCTGCTGGGCCAGTTGCTCGGCCTTCTCCTGCAGCTCCTCGTTGGTCCGCTCCAGCTCCTCCTGGCGGGCCTCCAACTCGGCGGAGCGCATGGACAGTTCGGCGGTCAGCCGCTGGGACTCCAGCAGCAGGCCCTCGGTCTTGGTGTTGACGCTGATGGTGTTGACGGTGACCCCGATCAGGTCGGCGACCTGGGTGAGGAAGTCCATCACCACACTGGTGAACGAGCTGAAGGTGGCCAGTTCGATCACGCCGAGCAGCCGGCCCTCGAAGAGCACCGGCAGCACCACCACATGGGCGGGCTGGGACTCGCCGAGCGCGGAGGAGATCCGCAGGTAGCCGGGGGGCGCCTCGGTCAGGCTGATCGGGCGCTTCTCGATCGCGGCCTGGCCGACCAGCGACTCGCCGGGACGGAAGGTGGTCGGCATCGAGCGGCGCTGGTAGCCGTAGGAGCCGATCAGCCGCAGCACGGTGTCGGCCTCGTCGTCGTCCTCGGTGACCATCTCCGAGGAGCGGCCGGCCGGTTGGGCCAGGAAGAAGGCGCCGTGCTGGGCGGAGACCGCCGGGGTCAGCTCGCTCATGATCAGCGACGCCACCGCCTCCAAGTCCCGCCGGCCCTGCAGCAGGCCGGAGAACCGGGCGATGTTGGTCTTGTGCCAGTCCTGCTCCTGGTTGGTCCTGGTGGTCTCGCGCAGGTTGGCGATCATCTGGTTGATGTTGTCCTTGAGCTCGTCGATCTCGCCGGAGGCGTCGACGTCGATGCGCAGGGACAGGTCACCGCGGGTCACGGCGGTCGCCACCTGGGCGATCGCGCGCACCTGCCGGGTCAGGTTGTTGGCCAGTTCGTTCACCGACTCGGTGAGGTCCTGCCAGGTGCCGTCCACCCCGGGCACCCGCGCGATGCCGCCGAGCCGTCCGTCGGTGCCCACCTCGCGGGCCACCCGGGTCACCTCGTCGGCGAACGCGCTCAGCTGGTCGACCATGGTGTTGATGCTGGTCTTGAGCTCCAGGATCTCGCCCCGGGCGTCGACGTCGATCTTCTGCGAGAGGTCGCCGCGGGCCACCGCGGTGATCACCAGGGCGATGTTGCGCACCTGCCCGGTGAGGTTGTTGGCCATCTGGTTGACGTTGTCGGTGAGGTCCTTCCAGATGCCGGCCACGCCCGGCACGTCCGCCTGGCCGCCCAGGATGCCGTCGGTGCCCACCTCGCGGGCCACCCTGGTCACCTGGACGGCGAACGCGCTCAGCTGGTCGACCATCGTGTTCAGGGTGCCGGCCAGGGCGGCGACCTCGCCCTGGGCCTCGATGGTGATCTTCTTGGAGAGGTCACCGCGGGCCACCGCAGTGGCCACCTCGGCGATGTTGCGCACCTGGCTGGTCAGGTTGGACGCCATGAAGTTGACGTTGTCGGTCAGGTCCTTCCAGATGCCCGAGACCCCGCGCACCCGGGCCTGGCCGCCGAGGATGCCCTCGGTGCCCACCTCGCGGGCGACCCGGGTGACCTCGTCGGCGAAGGCGCTCAGCTGGTCGACCATGGTGTTGACGGTGGTGACCAGCTCCAGGATCTCGCCGCGCGCGTCGACGGTGATCTTCTTGGAGACGTCGCCCTTGGCCACCGCCGTGGTGACCTCGGCGATGTTGCGCACCTGACTGGTCAGGTTGGACGCCATGAAGTTGACGCTGTTGGTCAGGTCCTTCCAGGTGCCGGAGACGCCGGGCACGGTGGCCTGACCACCCAGGATGCCTTCGGTGCCGACGTCCCGCGCCACTCTGGTCACCTCGTCGGCGAACGAACCGAGTTGGTCGACCATGGTGTTGATGGTGTTCTTCAGCTCCAGGATCTCGCCCCGGGCATCCACCTGGATCTTCTGCGACAGATCACCCCGCGCCACCGCCGTGGTCACCTGAGCGATGTTGCGCACCTGATCCGTCAGATTGTTGGCCATGAAGTTCACCGAATCGGTGAGATCACGCCACACACCCGCGACACCCGGCACCTGCGCCTGACCACCCAGCCGACCCTCGGTACCCACGTCCCGGGCCACCCTGGTCACCTGCGCGGCAAACGCCGAGAGCTGGTCGACCATGGTGTTGATGGTGTTCTTCAGCTCCAGGATCTCGCCCCGGGCATCCACCTGGATCTTCTGCGACAGATCACCCCGCGCCACCGC
>NZ_JARZAH010000020.1:0-142196 GCF_029892145.1 Kitasatospora sp. GP30 | reverse complement strand
TCTCGTGCTGCGTTCGGAACGGTCAGTCGGTGACGGCCGTGCTCAGGCTGAGCTCGGCGGTGCGGTCCAGGTCGGCGCCGACGGCCGGCAGCTTGGCGCGGATGCAGGCGTCGGCCACATGCGCGGTGCTGAGCGAGGCGAATCGCTGACGCAACGTCTCCTGGTCCATCACGTGCTCCTTCTCGTGCTGCGTTCGGAACGGTCAGTCGGTGACGGCCGTGCTCAGGCTGAGCTCGGCGGTGCGGTCCAGGTCGGCGCCGACGGCCGGCAGCTTGCCGCGGATCCCGGCCACCGCGTCCGCGCCGAGCACCAGGCGCAGCGGCGGCTCGGGCAGCGCCAGGGCGGTGAGCAGCGCGGCGGCGGCCTTCGCCGGGTCGCCGGACTGCTGGCGCCCCCTCAACGTCCATACGCATGAGAGACCAACACTACACATCCCGCCGAGGAGCTGGTCAGGCCGCCAGTGGCGGTTGCCAGTCGGCGTGGCGCAGGATCGCTCGCAGGGTGGCGGCGGAGGGGGCGAGTCGCAGGGCGGTGTTGCGCAGCCGGACGGCGAGTGGGTGCTCCAACTGGGCGCCGAGGCGTCCGGCTTGGCGGGCGGCGCGGGCCACCGCCTGGCTGCGCGGGCGCCGTTCGGCGTCATAGCGCCGCAGGGCGTCCTCGATGGTGCGGGCGCCGGCCACGGCTGCCGTCAGGGTGGCCGCGTCCTCCAGGGCCTGGCAGGCGCCTTGTCCCAGGTTGGGGGTCATGGCGTGCGCGGCGTCGCCGAGCAGTGCGATCCGGTCGACCGTGAAACTCGGCAGGCCGGGGTTGAGTTCATGGATGTCGTGGTGCAGCACGTCCTGCGGGCGGGTGGCGGCGAGCAGCGCGGGGACCGGCTGGTGCCAGTCGCGGAACCGCTCGGCCAGCACCGCGAGCGGATCCGGATAGCGCACCCCCGAAGGGGAGTTGAGCACCGCGTGCCACTCGGCCCGGTCGTCGGGGAAGAGGATGTGCCCGAACTCGGCGCCGTGGCCCCAGGTCAGCTCGAAGTCGGTGCGCACGTCGACCGGCTGCTCGGTGATCGCGCGCAGCACCGTCGAGCCGCTGTACTGCGGGCCGGGGTGGCCGGGGAAGAGCTGGGTGCGGATCCGGCTGCGCACCCCGTCGGCGGCCACCACCAGGTCGGCGGTCAGCGTGGTCGAGCCGAGTCGCACGGCCGGGCGGGCCGGGTCGGAGCGGTCGATCTCGGTCACCTCTTCGCCGATCAGCAACTGCTGCTCGGGCAGGGCGTCGCGCAGGATCCGGTGCAGGGTGGCGCGCGGGATGCCGACGATCGGGGTGCCGAGGGCGCGCTCCAGGGCCGCGCCGTCCATCCGGGCCAGCCAGCGGCCGTCGGGGGTGCGGGTACCGCCGGTGTACTGGCCGCGGGAGGCCGCCCGCACCGCCGCGCCGACGCCCAGCGCCTCCAGGGCGCGGATCCCGTTGGCGGCGAGCGAGATGCCCGCGCCCGCGTCGTCCAGCTGCTCGGCGCGCTCGACGACCGTCACCTGCCAGCCCGCCCGACGCAGTCCGATCGCGGCGGACAGCCCGCCGATGCCGCCGCCGACCACCACCGCAGTGCCGCTGTCCATGCCCAGCTCCTCTCGCCGGTCTTCTACACCTGGCCCCTTCTACATCTGTAGAAGGGGCGTTCCGGACGGAGCGTACAACGCGCCCTCTACAGGTGTAGAAATGGGGGGTGACCACCGAACGCCGCACCCTCCTCGCCGAGGCCGCCATCGACGTCCTCGCCGAGGCCGGGATGCGCGGCCTGACCCACCGCGCCGTGGACCGCGCCGCCGGACTGCCGGCCGGCACCACCTCGGCCTATCTGCGCACCCGCAAGGACCTGCTCACCGCCCTGGTCCGGCAGCTGGTCGCGCTCGACCAGGCCGAGCTGCAGGCGCTCGGCGAGGCCTCGCCTTTGCCCCGCTCGGCGGCCGAACTGGCCGACGGGCTGGCCCGGTTCACCGAGCTGCGGCTGACCGGCGCCGGCCGGCGGCGCTCGCTGGCCCGCTACGCCTGCGCGGTCGAGAGCGTCCACCAGCCAGAGCTGCGCGAGATCCTGATGCCGCGTCAGAACGCGGCCAGGGAGGCGGTGCAGGACTTCCTGCGCGCCCAGGGCGTGCCGGAACCGGCCGTCGAGGAGCGCACCGACACCCTGCTGGCCTGCGTCGACGGGCTGGTCTTCGACCGGCTGCTGGCGGGTGGCACCGTCTCGCCCGCCCAACTGCGCGCTCTGGTCGACACCGCGGTGCGCGGGTCGGCCGACTGATCGGCGCCGGGCCGCTCGGGCCGGCCGACTGATCATCAGAACGGGCCGTTGACCACCAGAACAAGCCGTGCTGATCGGCCCGCTGCCTATACTCCCCGAGTATGGAACTGCGACAGCTTCAGTACTTCGTGGCCGTGGCCGAGGAGCGGAACTTCACCAGGGCGGCGGAGCAGGTGCATGTTGCCCAGCCCGGCGTGAGCGCGCAGATCCGGCGACTGGAACGGGAGTTGGGGCAGGAGCTGTTCGACCGCTCGGGGCGGGCGGTGCGGCTCACCGAGGTGGGGGAAGCCGTCCTGCCGTACGCGCGAGCGGCGCTGGCCGCGGTGGCCGGGGCCCGCCAGGTGGTCGACGAGCTGACCGGCCTGCTCCGCGGCCGGGTCGCGATCGGCATGGTGACCTCGCACAATGTCGACCTGCCCGGCCTGCTGGCCGGTTTCAACCAGGACCACCCGGCGGTCGAGATCACCCTGCGGGAGGGCGACTCCGCCGACCTGCTGGACGGGCTGCACTCGGGCTCCCTCGACCTGGCGATCGTCAGCGTCGGACCGGACGCGCCGGAGGGGCTGGCGCTCCAGGTGATCGACGACCAGCCGCTGGTCGCGGCCGTCAGCCACGGGCACGAGCTCGCCCGGCACACCGTGCTGCCGCTCACCGCGCTGCGCGAGGTGCCGCTGATCAGCCTGCCGAACGGCACCGGCCTGCGGACCCGGCTGATGGAGGGCTGCGCCACGGCCGGGTTCGCGCCGCGGATCGCCTTCGAGGCCAGCGACCCGGTGATGCTCGCCCAGCTGGCCGCCCGGGGGCTCGGCGCCGCCATCCTGCCGGGCGGCTATGCGGCCGCCTTGGCCGACCGGCTGCACAGCATCGCCATCGACCCGCCCGCGCTGCGCGGCCGGCTGGTGCTGGCCTGGCGGGCCGGCCGACCGGGCAGCCCGGCGGGCCGGGCCCTGCTGACCCGCGCCCGGGCCGCCCTGCGTGGCGCCGGCGGAAGGACCGGGCTGCCGCCGAACTGAGTCGCCGCCAAGCGGGTGAACTCGTGGCGTGCTGCCTGGCTGGCGCCCGCTGCGATCGGCATGATCGTCCACAGCAGCGGCATCACTGGTGGAGTGGCCGAGAGGCGAGGCAGCGGCCTGCAGAGCCGTGCACATAGGTTCGAATCCTGTCTCCACCTCGCGATGGCAGTGGGGCCGGTGGCCTGGGAGATCCCCAAGTCACCGGCCCCACCACTGTGTTCACTGGCGCTTGCTCAACTCAGCTTCCACTGCTGGTTGCTGCCGCCGTTGCACGTCCACAGCTCGGCCAGTCCGCCGTCCACCGTGCTGCCGCCCGTGACGTCCAGGCAGAGGCCCGACTGCACGCCGGTGATCGTGCCGTTGGAGTTGAGTCGCCACTGCTGGTTGGTCTGCCCGTTGCAGTTCCAGATCTCCACTTTGGTGCCGGGCGTGGTCTGGTTGTTGTAGGCGTCCAGGCACATGGTGCTGCTACCGCCGTAGACGGTCAGTTGGCCGCTCGGGGTCTGGGTCCACACCTGGTTGCCGCCGCCGTTGCAGTCCCAGATCTGCGGCTGGGTGCCGGGGGTGGTCCAGCCCCAGGGGATGTCCAGGCATTTGCCGGCACCGGTCGCGGAGACCACGCCCGACGGGATCGGCCCCGAACTGCCGCCCGCCACCCGGTACATCACCGTGCCGTGGCCGGGCACGGTGGCGCTGATGGCGCCCGTGGTGCGGCCGGTGGCGCCGCTCCACAGATCGGTGAGGGTGTAACTCGCCGCGCCGGTCTTGCCGATGGCCGGCGCCGAGGTGCTGATGGTGGCCGCCGCGGAGTTCTCGTTGAACAGCGCCACCGCGACGTCACCATTGGCCAGCGGCTTGGCCATCACGTCCAACCCGCCGTTGTTCGCGATCAGTTGGCCCTGCTTGCCGAGCGGATCCTGGTCCACCGCGATCACGGCGCGGTTCGTCAGGATGCCCAGGGTGTCGGCGGAGGCGGTGGTGATGGTGGTTCCGGAGATCAGCGGCGCGGCCATCTCGGCCCACAGGCTGAACTCGGTGCGGTCCTCGGTGGTCGACATGCCGTTGCCCACCTCCAGCATGTCCGGGTCGTTCCAGTGCCCCGGCCCGGCGAAGGCGCCCAGGCCCACATTGGCATGGAAGTTGGCGAGCATGCTGCCGTAGCCGGCGCTGATGTCGCCCGTGGTGCGCCAGGAGTCGCCGACCGGTGCGCCCCAGGTCCAGACCGACTCCTGGCCCCAGTTGCAGAGGCTGAACAGGATCGGCCGGCCGGTCGCCGCCAGCGCGTCCCGCATCGCGGTGTAGCGGGTGGTCGCGCTGACCCCGGTGTTGTTGCAGTTGTCGTACTTCAGGTAGTCGACGCCCCAGGCGGCGAACGAGGCGGCGTCCTCGCGCTCATGGCCGAGGCTGCCCGGATAGCCCGCGCAGGTGGCGGTGCCGCCATCCTCGTAGATGCCCAGCTTCAGGCCCAGGCCGTGCACATAGGCGGCCGTGCCGGCGATGCCGTCCGGGAACTTGGCCGGGTCCGGCACCAGATTGCCGTTGGCGTCGCGGGTCGAGGTCATCCAGCAGTCGTCGATGTTGACGTAGTCGTAGCCGGCGGCCTGCATGCCGTTGCTGTGCATCGCGTCGGCGGTCGACTTGATCAGTGCCTCGGAGACGTTGCAGCCGAACGCGTTCCAATCGTTGAACCCCATTTGCGGGGTGGTGGCCAGGCCGTTGTCCAGCGCCGCGGCCGGGGGAGCGGTGGCGGTGAGCACAACGGCCGGTACGCCCGGCACCAGCAGGGCGAGTACCGCGGCCCTGCCGAGCAGGGCGCGGGTCAGTCGGCGGATCTGCATGAACACTCCCAGGGGGGTGGAGGATCAGCTGAGCCATTCTGTTGGAAGAAGGTTGCTCATGTTCTGTACTGGCGTCAATAACCGCGCGGGGGTCGATCCTTGTGTTGGAATACGTTGATTAGGTTCGATTGCTGGTTCGTTGGCTCGTCAGGTCGCCACCTCGTCAGGAGGTTGGCTCGTTACCTCGTCAGGAGGTCGGCTCGTTACCTCGTCAGGCGGTCAGGCGGTCAGGCGGTCAGGCGGTCAGGCGGTCAGGCGGTCAGCTCGCGCTCCAGCGGTGTGCGGAACCGCGGGGTGACCCGAACCGCGCCGAGCCAGCCGGCCAGTCGCTCCGCCTCGGCGGCCACGGCGGCCTCCCCTTCGGCGCCGATGTCGGTGAGCAGCCGCCAGACCAGCTCGCCGCCCGTGCGCTGCGCCCAGCCGCCCACCACGCGGCCGTTCCACCAGACGGTGGGGCCGTTGTTGCCGCTCCGGTCGAACAGCGCGGGCACCAGCTCCGGGCTCAGGTACCAGTCGCGCTCGCGCCAGCCCAGCACCGTCGGATCCAGCGCGGGCAGCAGCGCCGCCCACGGCTCGACCGGCGGCAGCGCGGCCTCGTCACCGGGCAGCACCAGGCCGGTTGCACCGCCGTCCAACGCCACCTCGACGGCCCCCAGATCAGCCACCGCGGTGCGCACCTCGCCCAACGTCCAGCCCGTCCACCACTTGAGGTCGGCCAGGGTGCCCGGGCCGTAGCCCGCCAGCCAGCGGCCGATCACCGCCGCCTTCGCCTCCCGCACCGGCACGTCCGGCCACGGCGGCACCAGCGCCCACGGATAGCTGCTGCTCAACCAGGAACCGCGCGGCTTGCAGCGCCTCATGTGCCCGTCCGAGGCGAGCAGCCGCAGTAGCCGGCTGCCCACGCTCTGGCGCGCCTCGTAGGGCTTGCCCGGCGACATCAGGATGGTCTCCTTCAGCGCGGGCACATCCACGGACAGCTCGGCGGTGGTCGCCTCCCCGCGCTCGGCCAGCGCCGCCAGCACCGCCCGCTCGGCCTCCGCCAACCGCTGCTCGTCCCAGCCCTCGGCGCCCGTGGCCAGGTGCTTGAGCAGGGTGGCCCGCTCCTTGACCGCGATCGCCCGGGCCGCTGCCGCGCTCACCTGCGGGGCCAGCTCGGCGGTGACGGCGAAGATGGTGCGCCGCATCGAGAGCAGCTTCACCAGGCTGACGTCCTGGTACAGCGCCCGCTCCACCTCGGCCGCCGACGGCTCGGCCAGCCGGGCGTTGGCGGAGAGGAAGACGGTGGCGGCATCGGTGGCGTGCAGCCCGACCAGCGCGTCCGCCACCTGCTCCACCCGGGTGGCGCGGGCGGCCGGGTGCAGCAGGTGGCGGTGCGCCAGCCGGATGCGGCGCTGGTCGTCGGTGAGATGGGTGGCCATGGTGGGGAGGGTAGCCCGACGGTCCGTCAGCGCACCGGAGCTCAGCCTTCGGCGGTCATGGTGAGCGCGGCGGTGTGCAGTCGACCGCCGGTCTGGAACTGCAGGAAGAGCCGCCAGTCACCGGGCTTGGGCAGCTCGGCGTGGAAGGTCAACTCGGGTCCGCCGTGGTCGCCGTTGACCGCGGTCTGCGGGTGCAGATGGGCGAACGCCTGGTCGCCCGTGTGGAAGGCGGTCAGATGGGCGTAGGTCTCCAGGTAGGGCTGCAGGTCGGTGACCGGCTTTCCGTCCTTGCTGATGGTGACGGTCAACTGGTGCTCCATCCCTGCCATCAGGTGACCGCCGGGCGTGCCGGCGGTCACCTGGTAGCCGTCCGGGGTGGTCACGGTGGCCGTCGGCGCGGGCAGCGGGACGGTCTGCTGCTGCCCGCCGGCGGTGGCCGTGCCGCTCAGCACATAGCCCTTGCCCGCACCCGGGCCGCTGCTCGGGGTGAAGGTGGTGAAGAACCGCCAACTGCCCGACTGCAGCGCGCTGACCTGCGCCGTCCAGGTGCCGTCGGCAGTCAGGGTGGGGTGCAGGTGCTGGAAGCCGGTCAGGTCGCCGCGGATCGCGTAGAAGTGCAACTGCTTGGTCTGCTCGGTGGCGAAGGCGGTGACCGGCTTTCCGTCCGGGCCGGTGATCCGGAAGGTGACGGTGCTGTCCTGGCCCGGGGGGAGGGTGCCGGGCAGGCCGGTCAGGTGGTAGCCGTCCAGGGTGTCGGAGAGGCCGTCGGTGTCGGGGCCGGACATGTCCATCCCCGGCATGCTTGAACCGGGCAGGCTCGAACCAGGCGCGCTGGACGGGGAGTTCATCGGCACGGCGTGGCCGGAGGAGCCGCAGGCCGCGAGGGTGAGGGCGAGCGCGGTGGCGGCGGCGGACAGCGTGAGGGTACGACGAAGGTTCATGGGTCAGGTCTTTCGGAACGGAAGCTGAGCAGGACACCGTGCCGGGCGCTCCTGGTGAGGCCCGGAGGGGTCGGCTCAGTTCCGCGCGACGCAGACCTGGAGCAGCAGCTCGCGTCCGCCGCGCGGTGGCCCGCGGCGGGCCGGCAGCCGGCGCCTCGCCGCCCTGCCCGGGCCAAGGGGCAGCGCGATCGGCAGGGCGGGGAGCAGGCTGAGCAGAGGGAGCGGGAGCGGGCTGCTGTTGCGGGCGGGCAGTGCAAGGCAGTTGACGGTGCTGTGCGCCATGCCGGGGGACTGCTGTGCGGAGGGGGTGGGATGGTGCACGGGCGGGGTGACCTGGTGGGCGGCTGGGCCGGCCTGGTGGGCGGCCTGCTGCGCGGTCGGGGTCATCGCCATCACGTGCTGCGCCGGGGCCGGGGCGTCCGAGTGGCAGCCGGTGCCGGCCGCCATGGGTGCGCCGTGCATCAGGAAGAGCCCGAGCAGCAGGGTGGTGAGCAGCAGCAACCGGGCGGCGAACCGCCGGGGGGTGCTGCTGGGACTGGGCACCGCTGCTCCTCATCGCCGACATGACCGGATGGGCGCGGCGAGCCTGCCGCGTCACACCCGAGGACCGGACCGGAGGACCCGAGGACCCGAGGACCCGAGGACCGGACCGGAGGACCGGACCCAAGGATCATATACCCCCCGGGGGGATGTGGGATTCAGAAGGTTTTCAGAGCCATATGGCCATGGTCAGTCAAGTCCGGGCTTGACATGCTGATCCCGCCGGCGCCGGCAAGACAGGAACTGATGGATCGTCAGATCCCTTTTCCCCTCGCCACTTCCCCGGAGGACTCATGTCCGCACACCCCTCGCCAACCCGCACGTCACTCGCCGCGCTCGCCGCGCTGCTCTGCCTCGCGGTCTCCTGGATCCACGTCCAGGACCAGGGAGGCTTCCCCGGCGACAAGACACCCGACTATGTCGGCGTCGGCTACTACCTGCTGGAAGTGGCCGGCGTCATCGCCGCGGTGCTGCTGCCGCTGGCCGGCCGGAAGGTGCCGGCGCTGCCGGTCTGGGTGCTGGCGGCCGGGATCGGCCTCGGGCCGCTGGTCGGCTATGTGCTGTCGCGCGGGCCGGGCCTGCCCGACTACTCGGACGACAAGGGCAACTGGACCGAGCCGCTGGGTCTGCTGAGCCTGGCCGTCGAGGCGGTGCTGATCGTCATCGCGGTCGCGATGCTGCGCACGGCCAGCAACCCGGTCAGAACTGCCGCGCGCACGGCCCGCGTTCCCTTGCCGGAGCGCAGGTAACCGAGCGGGGTGGCCGCGGTCCGCGCGGCCACCCCGCTGGGTGCGCCCGGCTACCCCGCTGGGTGCGTCCGGCTACCCCGCTGGGTGCGTCCGGGCGGCCCGCCGGGGCGGGCGGGCGTCCGGTCAGACTGCCGCCTTCTGGCGGGCCACCTCCCGCACGCGTTCGCCGAGGCGGCGGACCTGGCGGTTGCCGACCTGGGCGGCCAGGCTGGCGCGCAGTTTGTCGAAGTGCTCGTCGCCGCGCGAGGTGGAGAGGGCGGTGTAGTCGTCCAGGAACTCGCCCCAGGTCGCGGTGGCGGCCTCGATGTGCCCGAGCTCCCACTGGCGGGCGGCGAGCACCCCGTTGGCGTGCAGCCGGCCCTGGCGCTCATTGACCGGACGCGTCCGGTTGGACTGCCGCATCGCCTGGATCGAGCCCGGCAGGTCGCCGAGCGCGTAGAGCACGCTGGAGACGTGGAAGTGGTAGGCGGCCCAGTCGTAGCCGCCCACCGCGTCATTGCGGCCGTCCGCCTTGCTCAGTGCCGCCTCGGTCTCCTGCAGCCGGGTGAAGGCGAGTCGCTGGTCCTTCACCAGGGCGGCGCCGTGCGCCTGCTGGCCGCGCAGGAAGGCGGTCAGCCGGGGGCCGGCGGCGGGGGCGCACTCGGCGGCGGCGTCCGCGTACTCCAGGGCGCGCGGGCCGTAGCCGAGGTTGGCCGCCTGCAGGGACATGCCGCGCAGCGTGCGGCAGTAGGTGACGTGGTCCTGGCCGTCCTGGGCCAGTTGCAGGGCCTCGGTGAAGTACTGCTGGCCCAGGCCGTGGGCCCGCTCGTACATCGCCATCCAACCGGTCAGGTAGACCAGGTCGGAGGCGGCGGCGAGCATCGACTTCTTGGTGGCCGGGCTGCCGTCGGCCGACAGCCAGGGCATCACCGTGTTGGCCAGGAACGCCGCGCTCATCGGACGGGCGTGGCCGCCGCCCAACTCGTCCAGGATGGCCGCGATCCGGTCCGTCATGGCGCGCACGGTCTCGACTTCGCTCTCCCCGATCCGGACCGTGCGCCCGGCGCGAACCTCCTGCTGCGCGCCGTCCAGGCGCTGCGCGAGCTCCGTGTAGCCGGGCACCAGCATCGCCGCCGAGTAGAGCCCCGCGGCCAGCATGGTGCGCCGCGACGGGTCCATGTCGTCCCGCACCAGATCGGCCAATCCGCCCAGCCGGTCGTTGTCGCGGGCACCGGCCGGCGCCTTGCCGAAACCGGCTTCCTGCGAGGTCACCGGGCGTCCCAGTCGTCTGGCGAAAGCCTCGGCGATCACCGGTCGAACGACCAGCCTGGGCTTGACGCCTTTGAGCCAGTGCGAGACCGCCGAGTGGTCGTAGGTCAGCTCGAGACCGGTGTCCCGGCCGGTACGGTTGACCGCCCTGGCCAGCTGATCGTTGCCCCAACGGGCCTCCGTCAGCAGGGCTGCGAGCTGTCTGTTCGGTGTGCGGGTCATGGCTCCCCCGTTCTTCGCCCCCGTCAATCGCACCCCCTCGGACGCCCCCGCGTCCAGGGTCGCGTCGTGATTCACGTCATTCACGACTGGGTCAAGCATGGCCCGTTCTCATCGCTGGCGTAACCCGGTTGACTGTGTATCAGTCGTGGGGGGACGGCGGCAGCACGTCTGCTCGGCCGTTCTCCGGATGGTCTAGGAGATGCCGTCATGGAGCGCGAGTACCGTCCTATGCGGGACGAATTCCACGTCACCGTCGGTGTGGAAGCGGTGCGGCGGGCCCGGGAGCGGGTCGTGGCAGCCGCGGAGCACTGGGGGGTGCCGCTCTCCGCGGACGCATTGTCGGATGTCCGGCTGTGCGCCAGCGAGTTGGTGGCCAATGCGCTTGAACACGCGGGCGGCAGCTGCCTGGTGACGGTCGACTGGGTCGCCGACGAGCTGCGGGTGGAAGTGGCCGACGGCTGCCGGCGTCCGCCCGCCGTGCTCGTGGCCGGCGACGAACTGCCGTCGGGGCGTGGCTTAGTGCTGGTCGAGGCACTGGCCGGCAGGTGGGGCTGGCGGATGGTGCCCGGCGGGAAGGTGGTCTACTTCGCCTTCGCCGCCCAGCGGGCGCCCGTCGGGCAGCGGGGCGAGCCGGTGAGCGCCTCGGCGGCTTCCTATCCGCGCTGACTGCTTTCCGCGCTGGCTGTTTAACGTTTTCCGTTTTCCGTCTTGACTGTCCCAGTGGTGTCTGTCCCAGTACTGAACGCTTCTGACGAACGGTCGGTCAGGCGGGCTGCTGCTCCGGTGCCGTGTCCAGCGGCGTCAGCAGGCGGTGCGGCGCGGCCAGCGCCTTGGTGACCGCGTCGGTGCGCGGGTTGGGGCTGGCGTCGGTGGACTGGCGGATGATCACCTCGTCCGGGTGGACCAGCACCCCGCACGGGACGCAGAAGCCGGACGGGCTCAGCCGGTGACCGCAGGCGTCGTGCGTGAAAAGGAACCGCGCGCTGTTTCGGGAGGCGTGCTTCTCGCCCCAGCGGGCCAGCGAGTGCACTGGCAGCCATAGCTCGCGCCCGGCATCGGTCAGGTGGTAGCCGTAGCGCACGGGGGAGTCCTGGTAGGGCTCCTTGTACAGCACGCCCGCCTCGACCAGGGTCCGCAGCCGTGCGGTGAGCACCGCGCGCGGGATGTCCAAGTGGGCGAGGAAGTCGTTGAACCGGCTCACGCCGTAGAAGGCATCGCGGACGATGAGCATGCTCCACCGCTCGCCGACCACCTCCAGGGCACGGGCGAGTGAGCAGTCCTGCTGGGCGTAGTCCGTTCCAAGCGCCATGGCGCCAGTCTACTCGGGGTCGGTTCGTTGAACAGACTCTTGAGTTCAGTCAACGAATTCAGCCCGGATTCAGCCCCGGATTCGGCAAGCCGAGTGGGTTCAATGAACAGACTCATGGTGTACCGTGAGGCGGGTAGTAGGTTCATTCACCAGACCTAGTTGAATCCAGGGGGATCCGTCATGGCCATCCGCGAGCTGACGCCGCCTTCGCGGGCCATCAGCACCACCACCGCACCGACGGCCTCGGCGTCGCCCACGCTGCTGACGGCCTGCTTCGGCACCTTCCTGGTGCTGGTCAACTACACCGTGACCACCACCACGCTGGCGCCCACCGCCGCCTCGCTGCACGCCGGCGCCGCGGCCCAGACCTGGATCCTGACCGCCGCCTCGGTCGGCCTGACCGCACTGCTGCTGATCATGGGCGGGGTGGCCGACGACCATGGGCGCAAGCGGGTCTTCGGGCTCGGCGCACTGGCCCTGGCGGTCAGCTCGGTGCTGGGCGCGGTCGCGCCGGACCCCGCGGTCTTCCTGATCGCCCGGGTGCTCCAGGGCGGTGCCTCGGCGGCGATCCTGGCGCCCAGCCTCGGCCTGATCAGCGAGGCCTTCCCGCCCGGCCCTGCCCGGGTGCGAGCCCTCGGCGGCTGGGGTGCGGCGGTCGGCCTCGGTATCGCCGTCGGCCCGGTCTATGCCGCGTTGCTCGTCGACCACGGCGGCTGGCGCACCGTCTACTGGGTGCTCGGGGCACTGTCCCTGCTGCTGTTGGCGCTCTCCAAGCGCTGCCTGGCCGAGTCGCGCAGCGAACGGCCGCGCCGGCTCGACGTCTTCGGTGCCCTGACCCTCTCGGTGGCCGTGGCGCTGCTCAATGCGGGCCTCGCCCAGGGCCGCAGCGGCTGGGGACAGCCGTCGGTGGCGATCCTGCTCGGCCTCGGGGTGGTGGGGCTGGCCGGCTTCGCGCTGGTGGAAGCCAAGGTCGCGGAGCCGATGCTCGACCTGGCGCTGTTCCGCACCCCCGGCTTCGTCGCCGCCGGTGCCGGCGCGCTCTTCACCGGGCTCTCGCTGGTCGGCCTGATGAGCTGCGTGCCGCTGATCCTGGAGCGCGCACTCGGTCTCACCCCGCTGGCCGCCGGTCTCGTGCTGGCGATCTGGTCCGGGCTCTCCGTGGTCGCCGCCCTGCAGGCCCGCCACCTGGCCACCCGGTTGGCGCCCGCCACCCAGCTGGCGGTCGGCCTGCTCACCTGCGCGGTGGGTGAGGCCGCCCTCTACGGGCTGAGCTCCGGTGACGGCTGGGTGCGCCTGGCGCCCGGGCTGGTGGTGGCCGGGATCGGCAGCGGCGTGCTCAACGCGGGGCTGGCCCGACTCGCCGTCAGCAGCGTTCCGGCGCACCGGGCCGCGATGGGGTCAGGCGTCAACAACACCGCCCGCTACCTGGGTTCGTCACTCGGCATCGCGATCGTCCTCGCCGTGATCAACTCCGTCCGGTCCGCCGGGCACCCCGCCGCCGCGGTCGCCACCGGAGCCGACCGCGCGATCCTGGTGGCCATTCTGATGTGCCTGCTGGGTGCGGCGGTGGCGCTCTGGGCGCGGGCGGCCGGTACCCGGCAGGCGGGCAGCGGGGCTGACGCGGGGGCGTGAGGCGGGGGTGACGCGGGGGCGTGAGGTGGTGGGGGCGGGGCGGGTGGTGGGAGGCGGTCTCCGTCAACTCCCGGTCAGATCATCATCGGTGGCGACCCGCTCGGCCAGCCGCTCGGCACGCTGGCGGGCGGCCTGCGGGGTGCCGAGGCCCAGGCCGAAGGCGATGTCCTGCCAGGTCAGACCGCGACCCCGGGCCATCTGCAGCAGACCGCTCTCCAACTCGTCCAACTCGGCCCGGACCAGCGGCAGCAGAGTGAGCGCGGCCATCATGTCGTTTCGGTCCACCGGCGGTTCGCCCTCCTCCGCGAGCGCCGCCCCGCTGAGCAGGAAGCTCACCAACCGAACCGCCTCATGCGGCCCCAGGACATAGGGGTGCACCTGCCGCCGCCGCTGCTCATCGGTGGCGGCGTGCCGCTCGGCGATCCGGAACAGCGCGGCCGGCGCCCGCTCCGCGCGGCTGCGATCCGGGTCGGGAGCGGCGAACGGGTCGTCAATATCCATGGACGTCATGGGCCTCAGCATCACGGGCGATGTGCATCGTTGTCAACGGATAATGTTGAACGAGATGTTCAATCAGGAGTCGGCCCGGCTGGTCGACTGGTCGCCCAACTCCTTGAAGAGGGTCAGCTGGAGACCGGCCGTCCGGCCCGGCCAGGCGGGAGTCGGACGAGTTCCACGGCGTCGCCACCGGTTCCGCGATCACCTCGGCCCCCGCGACCCGGGCTCGTTCGGTCGGCTCCCGGGCGTTCGGCACCCGGAAGGCCGCCCGGAAGGCCGCCCGGATGTGCCCCGCGACTCGCTGCCCGACCTCGACCTCGTCGATGTGGCGGCGTGCGGCGGGTCGGCGATCTCCAGGGTGGCCTGGTCGGCCTCCAGGATGGTCACCCGCGGGCCCGCTCGCCCGCCCGGCGAGGTGAACGTGGCCTGCTCGGGCAGGCCCAACTGGTCCCGTCCCGGTAGACGGCGAGCGCGGCCTCGTAGTCTGCGGCGGTCACACAAGCCGCAGTTCGCTCACGCCGTGCTGCAAGGCTGATGGGTCGTCGGTCATTCCCGTCCGCTCGCGGAGTCGACCGAGGCAGCCGGCCGGGCTCGGGTCACCGGCTCGCGGGGGGCGAGTTCGTTGCGGGGCGGTGGGTGAGCTTCAGCAGCGACCGGCGGGCGGTGTCCTCGTCGCGGACGTGGCTTCCCTCGCAGGTGGTTGGCACGCAACCGCGCTGGCGCATCGAGTGTTGCTGATGACAGGATGAGCTCCGTGATGACCACCAGAAAGGCTCATGCCGCGTAAGCGTCCCGGCGCGATCCGCGCCGTACGGGAGCGCCAACCGCCGCAGTGGGCGCGTGAGCTGCCCCCCCATCGACCGTCTGTCGCGTGACACGAGTGCCGCGATCCACATGCTGGAGCACGGCGATCACAGCTATGGCTATCACCTCTTTGATCTTCAGCCCGGGCGGACCTCGCAACTCCTCTACGGCTACCGGAAGTTCTTGCGACAGCCCGGTCGGAGGCTGAGGCTGGTCGCCTCGGAGTGCCCAGCCTGTCCGGGGTGCCAGTACGACGATGTCGCGGTGGTCAGGGATGCGCTGCAGGAGATAGTGAGCTTCCTCCCGCTACTGGCCCGCGCCGAGTTGCGACGGCTACTCGCCGGCCTCGATGCGGAGTTCGGCCGCAGGACACTGCACGATCCTGATCCCAGCCACTGGACGGACTGGAGCGGCAATCCGTATCCGTGGTGGCACCGACGGCTGTACATGGGCGGTTGAGGATCACGAGGGCAGCCCACCGGGCGGCGGGCGAACCGCGTAACCCGCCCGGCACCCCCACTGACGAACCGACAGGTCCGGGGGCGCCGACGTCCGTGGCCTGGGGTGCTGCAGGTGGTGCAGGATCCGCGGGATCCGCGGGCAACAGGTCACCGCGCCAGCGAGCGGAAACGGTCGAGCCGGGCCGTCGGTGGTGACAGAGTGGCGGCACGGGCGAGCTCGGCGGCCACGGCGATGACGGTACGCGCCAGGAAGTCCCCGGACTCCGGGAGCAGCCGGTCCACCACGCCCTCGCGCAGCAGCTCCGCCGCGCCGATCCGCTGCTGTTCGGCCAGCCGGGGTGCCTGGTCCGGGGTGCGGTGCAGGATCACCGAGGCACCCTCGGGCGGCAGTGGCGACAGCCAGGCATGCTCGGCCGCCAGCGCGCGGTCGGCCGGCAGCAGCGCCAGCGCCGCGCCGCCCGCGCCCTCGCCGAGCAGCAGGCTCACCACCGGCACCGGGATGCTGCTCAACTCGGCCGTGCAACGTGCGATCTCACCCGCCAGTGCGCCCTCCTCTGCGGTCTGACTGAGCATCGCCCCATGGGTGTCGATCACGGTCAGCAGCGGCAGCCGCAGCTCGGTCGCCAGCCGCATGCCGCGCCGCGCGGTGCGCAGCCCGGCCGGTCCGACCGGCCCGTGCCGCTCGGCCGCTGCCCGATCGTGCCCGACCACCACGCAGGAGACCCCCTCGATCCGGGCCAGTGCCAGGCGCAGCGCGTCATCACGCTCGCCCGCTCCGGTGCCCGAGAGCGGCACCACCGCGTCGGCCCGGGCCAGCAGCTCGGCCAGGCCGGGGCGCCCCGGCTCGCGGGTGATTTCGACGGACTCCCAGACTGGGCAGGGGGCCGGGGGGTCGTAATAATGCCCATTATTAGCGCTGGCCTCGGCGGGCTCACCGATCTCGCTGGCGTCACCGTTCTCGCCAGCCTCGCTGGCCGCTGCTCGGGCCGAATAATGGCCATTATTAATGCTGGCGTCGACTCCTTCAGTCGCCGCTCGGCTCGAATAATGGGCAGTATTAATCGCTGCGTCGACCACCCGGCCGTCCGCGTAATCGGCATTATTAACCGCCTCGCCCACCCGGTCCGCCACCAGCAGCACGTCCAGTGTCGCGACCAGCCGCTCCCGCAACTGCTCAGGGCCGAGCACCGCATCCACCGTGCCGAACCGCTCCAGATGCTCGGCTCGCTGCACGCCGGCCGGGAAGGGCGCGCCGTACAGCGCCGCGTAGACGCGCGGCCCAAGGAACCCGATCAGCGCCCCGGGCTCGGCCGTGGTGAGCTGGCCGAGCGAGCCCCATGACGCCAGCACCCCGCCCGTGGTGGGGTGGCGCAGATGGACCAGATAGGGCAGCCCGGCGGCCTTGTGCGCGGTCACCGCGTTGGTGATCGCGATCATCCGGACGAAGGCCGGGGTGCCCTCCTGCATCCGGGTGCCGCCAGAGGCCGGGAAGCCGAGAAGTGGCAAGCCCTCGGCCGTCGCCCGTTCGATGGCGTGCAGCAGGCGGGCAGCGGTGGCGGTGCCGATCGAGCCGCCCAGGAACGCGAACTCGCTCAGCAGCAGCGCCACCCGGTGGCCGCCGAGCCGCCCCTCACCGGTGAGCGCCGCCTCATCGGCACCGCTGCGCTGCCGGGCTCGCGCCAGGTCGGCGAGGTACTCCGGCCCGGCGTCCGCGTACTGCGGCGGGGTGTCCCAGCTACGGAACGAGCCGGGGTCGAGCAACTGCTCGGCGAAGGCCAGCGCGGCCGGGCGGGGCGGCATCGGGTGCACACTGCCAGGTGTCGTGTTCACACCGCCCAGTGTCGGCAGCGGTCGCGCACGGCCACAACGTCGACCAGGTCACACCGCCGTGGACCAGCGGTGCCGCACTGGTACGGGGTCGCCGTTTCGCGACGGGGTGGACGGTGGTGCCGCACCGGTACGGGGCGGCCGTTTCACCTGGGTCGTAGCCGGCCGTGCCACGCCGGTACGGACCCGCCGATTCACACCGCCATGGACGGCTGTGTCGCACTGGTACGGGGTCGCCGTTTCACGACGGCGTGGACCAGCCGTGCTGCACCGGCACGAACCCGCTGTTCCACGACGGCGTGGACCGGCCGTGCCGCACCGGTTCGGAGCGGCCGCTTCACATCGGTCGCGGAGCCGCTGTTGCAACAGCAGCGCGGACTTGCCGTGTCATGACGGCGCGGATCCGCCGTCGTGCCCGCGCTCCTCAACCCAGTCGCGGTTCTCGGTCATGGTGATCTCCATGACCCGCTCCAGCAGTGCGTCACCGTTCCGCTCGGTGGGCGGGCGGTGCAGGTATCGGGTGATCTCGTGGTGCAGCGTCAGCCAGGCTACTGAGGTGCGGGTCCAGCGTTCGTTGGGCTTGAAGATCTGCCGGAAGCCGGTCAGGAAGAGGGTCAGGGCCGCCATCGAGGCGGTGACCGCGGCGGGGGCGCGGAGCGCGGAGACCAGTACGGTGGCCGAGGTGGTCAGCAGCGCCAGCAGCTCGCTCGACTGGTGGGCGAGCTTGGCCCGGTTGCGGGCTTTGCGGTACCAGGCCAACTGGCGCATCGCCTGGTCCAGCGCGCTGTCCGGCGGCTGGGCGGAGCGGGCGGCCCCCTGCTCGGGCGCCCGCTGCTCCGGCACCCCGGCCCCCTTCGCTGGCACTCCGGCGCCCTGCTCCGGGACCCCGGCGTCCTGCTCCGGGACCCCGGCGTCCTGCTCCGGGACCCCGGCGCCCTGCTCCGGCACCCCGGCCCCCTGCTCCGGGACCCCGGCGCCCTGCTCCGGCACCCCGGCGGGCATCAGAGCACCACCGGGCTGCGGCGTTCCACCAGCACCACGTTGCGCCACTGGCCGTGCAGGCGGCCGATCCGTTCCCGGGTGCCGATCACCCGGAAGCCGGCCCGCTCGTGGAGGGCCAGGCTGGCGGTGTTCTCGGGGAAGATCCCGGACTGCACGGTCCAGATGCCGGCCGCATCGGTCGAGTCGATCAGCGCGGTGAGCAGGGCGTAGCCGACCCCGTGGCCCTGTGCCTTCGGGTGCACGTAGACCGAGTGCTCGACCACCCCCTCGTAGGCGCGCCGCTCGGAGATCCGGGAGACCGCGGCCCACCCCTGGACGCGCTCCTCCTCGTCCACGGCGACCAGCCGGTGCTCGGGCAGCCGACCGCTGTTGAACTTGGCCCAACTCGGCGCCTCGGTCTCGAAGGTGGCGTTTCCCCCGGCGATCCCGAGCCGGTAGATGTCGAGCACCTGCCTGCCGTGGTCGGGCCGCATCGATTCGATCCTCATGCGCTCTGAGGGTAGCGGCGTGGAAAGAGTGTTCGAGCCTCGGGCAGTCGACCGTCCGGACCTGGAGTGCACTGGGCCAGCACGTGGCCTGCGGCATCGGACAGGAACGGCGTCAGCAACTCGCCGAGCGTGCGGCAGGCGTGCAGCAGAACGGCCAGATGGCGGGGCGCAGTTGTCGGATCCGACCAGGGCCGGGTCTGATCCAGGTAGCGGTTCGCCGCCGCCGGCAGCTGCCAGAGCGCGCCGGTGGCACGGCGGAAGTCGTAACGGTCGAGCGCGGCGGCGATCTCGGCCGGGACGGTGGCGCACTCGGGCAGTGCGGCCGAGTCCAACTGGGGTACTCGACCGTCGCATTGACGGTGTACCAAGGTGACCACGCGCTTCACCAGGTTGCCGATCCCGCCCGCCAGATCGGCATTGGCGCGCTCCGCCAGGCGGTTGACCGTGAAGTCGGTGTCACCGACCTTCGCCACGTCGCGCAGTAGCCACCAGCGCACCGCGTCGGTGCCGTAGCCGTCGACCAGTTGGACCGGGTCGACGGTGTTGCCCGCCGATTTGCTGATCTTCCGGCCGTCGACGGTGAGGTAGTCGTGCACCAGGATGTCGGTGGGCAGCGGCAGGCCGGCGGAGAGCAGCAACGCCGGCCAGTAGACCGCGTGGAAGCGCAGCACGCCCTTTCCGCACAGGTGGATCCGCCGCTCGCTGCCGCGCCACCAGCGGTCGAAGTCGGGGGAGTCGAGGCCGAGACTGGTGACGTAGTTGCCGAGCGCGTCCCACCAGACGTAGATCACCTGGGAGTCGTCGCCGGGCACCGGGATCCCCCAACCGTGCGCGCGCTCACGGGAACGCGACACCGAGAAGTCCGGCAGGCCGGCCGCGAGCAGGCCGAGCACCTCGTTCCGGCGCGCGGGCGGGTCGATCCGCAACCGGCCCTCAGTGATCGCAGCCCGCAACTGCCCGGTGTAGCGCGAGAGTCGGAAGAACCAGTTCTTCTCCTCGACGAACTGCGGCTCGGTGCCGTGCTCCGGGCACCGGCCGTCCGCCAACTCCTCGGCCGTGTAGAACTGTTCGCAGCCCACGCAGTACCGGCCGCGGTAGTGCCGTCGATACAGGTCGCCACTGGCCGCGCAGCGGCGCCAGAGCTCCGCGACGCCGACCGGATGGCGCGGATCGCGGCTGGTGCGGATGAAGTCGTCCAGCCGCAACGCCAGCGGCTCCTGAAGTGCCTCGAAGGCAGCGGCATTGCGGTCCACCAGCGTGCGCACCTCGACCCCGGCGGCCGCGGCGGCAAGGACGTTCTTGAGCGAGTTCTCATCCGTACCGCTGAGCAGCCGGACGTCCTCGCCACGGGAACGCCGGTGCCGGGCCAGCACATCGGCCTGCACCAGTTCGAGCGCGAAGCCGAGGTGCGGGCGGGCGTTGACGTACGGGATGGTGGTGGTCAGATAGGTGGTCATGAGCGGTCCTCCGGTCACGGAATCGTGGTGGGCAACCGGGGCCGCGAACACGAAACGAGGCCCCGTGGTGGCGGGGCCTCGAACGGTTCTGCGCGTCCGTGAGTGCTACCCCGCGGGGCGGGGCATCAGCCGACTGGGAGCACGGAACGAGGTCATGGCTCCAGGGTAAACACAACACCCTTGACCACGCAGGTGCTTTACGGGCTCTCGGCCCCGGCGGCGCCGAGCAGGGCCTCGGCAACGGGGGTGCGGTAGTAGAGCACGGTGCGGCCGTCGCGGGCCCGGCGCAGCAGCCCGGCGTGCAGCAGTACCGCCAGATGATCGCCGACCGCCCCCGGAGCCATGCCGAGAGAGCGGGCCAACTGGGTGGTGCCGGCCGGTTCGGCGAGCGCGGACAGCAGCCGGGCCCGGGACCGGCCGAGCAGCTCGGCGAGCGCGTCAGGCGCATGCTCCGCCGGGGACTGCCAGAGGGCGGCGGTGCCCCGGGCCGGATAGATGATCGCTTTCGGCCAGGGCTCGTCGGCATGGGCGGCGATCTGCGGGTGGGTGAAGACCGACGGCACCAGCAGCAGACCCTCACCGGCCAGCGGCACCACCCGAGTTCGGGAGCGGTCCAGGAGTTCGATGCCGTCGTCGCGCCAACGCAGGCGCGAGTGCAGGCCGTCCAGCGCGGCGGCCCAGCCATGGCGTGCGAGGCGGCCGGCGCGGTGCACCACGTCGCGTTCGCAAATCGCCCGCAGCTGCGGCCAATCGGGGGCGAGCAAGGCATGCCAGGCCTGGTCCATGGCCGTGCCCACCCGCCGCACCACCTCCGGGCTCGCCAGCACCCTGGCGGCGACCGGCGAGACCGATGGCTTGGCGGCCAGGCAGTCGGCGATCTCGGCCCGGGCGCTGTCGAGCGGTGTGGCGAGGGTGGCGGCGAGGTCGTCGGCCCAGCTCTGGGCCAGCCCGGCGGTCGGGGGTGGAGCGATGAAGTTGGCGCCGAACGAGGAGTTCTGCAACGCCAAAACGGCATCCAACTCGGTCTGCGCGCGCAGTCGTTGGAAGGCCGGACGGAGTCGGGCGGCCCAGCGGGCGGGGAGCGGGCGGTGCGGGAGGTCGCCGCTCAGGACGTGCAGCAGGGTGCAGAGCTCGAAGGCGGGGGAGAGTGCGAACCGGCTCCGCAGCAGGTCATCGGTACCGACCTCGAATCGCAGCATGACGGGAGTTTACGTCGCTGGACGAATCAATCGCGGGTGGGCGGCGCACCGTTGGAGGCTGCGGACATGACGAGCGCGATGAACGAGACCGCTGGGGTGACGGACGGACCAGGGCCGGGCGGCCGAGCGCCGAGTGGCCGGCCCGCCCCACGGGTCGGCTACCGAGAGGTGCTGGCCAGGCCGGTCTTCCGGTTGCTGTGGTGGACCGGGGCGCTGGGCGTGACCATGGACGCGTTGCGAATCGCCACCTTCGCCGTGCTGGTGTACTCCCGCACCCGGTCACCGCTGCTCGGCGCACTGGCCTTCGGGCTGGGTTTCGCACCGCAGGTGGTCGGCTCGCTGCTGCTCGGTGCGCTGGCCGACCGCGGACGGCCTCGACGCCTGATCACCGCCGGGCAGTTGCTGTGCGCCTGCACCGCCGCGATTCCAGCGCTGGTGCCACTGCCGGTCGGTGCGGCGCTCGCCCTGGTGGCGGTGGTGGCCGCGCTGACGCCGGTGTCCGGGGCGGCCGGCAGTCGCCTGGTCGCGGCCGAACTCACCGACGACGCCTATGTAGTGGGCCGATCGCTGAACACCATGGCGTCGTCCGGTGCCCAACTGCTGGGCCTGGCCTGCGCGGGGGCCGTGGTGGGCGCACTCGGACCGCGTGGTGCGCTGCTGGTGAGCGCCTGCGGCTACCTGCTCGCGGCGCTGGCCGTTCGGCTGCGGCTTCCGGACACCGCGGGCCGGGGCAGTCATGGAGCGGGGGAGCGCGCCGCGCTGGTCCGCAGCAGTTGGTCCGGGGCGCGCGCCCTGCTCGCCGCGCGCCGGACCCGCACCGTGCTGCTCGCCCAGTGGCTCCCGCCGGCCTTCGCCGCCGGAGCGGAGAGCCTGATCGTCCCCTACACCGGCCAGCGGGGGCTGCCGTTCGGTGACGCGGCCCTGTTGCTCGGCACGCTCCCCTTGGGCATGCTGCTCGGTGACCTGGCGGTCGGCCGGCTGCTGCGCCCGGCGACCCGCGAGCGACTGGTCGCGCCCCTGACCGCCCTGTTGGGCCTGCCGCTGGTCGCGTTCGCACTGCGGCCGGGACTGGTGGCCGCCGGGGTCCTGCTGGTGGTGGCGGGCCTCGGATTCGCCTACGGCCTTGGTCTGCAACGGCCCTTCCTGGCCGCGATCCCGACGGAGGGCCGGGGCCAGGCCTTCAGCCTGCTCGCGGCCGGGATGATGACCGTGCAGGGCGTGGGACCGATGGCCTTCGGGGCGGTTGCCCAACTCGGCTCGGCGGCAGGCGCGATGAGCTGTGCGGGCGTCGCCGTGCTGCTGACCGCGTGCTGGCAGGCCCGAGTGATCAATTCCCGTTGTCCGCACGCGGATTGAAGGGGGAGTAGCCCGGCTCGGTCCAGCGCAGCGGCAGGGCGGTGACCGACTCCGCCACGCCTGTCACCGTGAAGTCCACCAGGCGCTGGGCGCCGGTGACTTGGGCGGCGTGGGAAGGATCCCAGTCGGTGCGGGCGGTGCCGGTCAGTTGGAGGGTGGTGCCGGTGTCCCAGTCGATGAACAGCAGGCCGGCGTTCGGGTTCTCGGCGAGGTTGCCGAGGGTGGCGAACATGGCGTTGCCCGAGTAGTCCGGGAAGCGCAGCCGCCCCGGGCCGGACACCTCGACGAAACCGGGGAGGCCGCCGCGGTGCGAGGTGTCCAGGTCGCCCGCGCGGTCCGCGGTGGCGATGAAGAAGGTGTCCGCGGTGTTGATGAAGATCTGCTGGGAGAGGGTCAGTTGAGTGGTGTGGCGGACAGGGCCCGGCTGCTGGGCGACCAGGTCGAAGCCACGGGCCTGGATGTACTTGGGGCAGTTGGAGAAGACCTGGTCGAGTGCCACCCGGAGTCCGTCGCCCGTCGGGGTGGCGTGCCCGTTCATCCGCATCCTGCGGCGCTTGGCCGGCTCCACGGCGATCATTCCGACCTGGGTGGGCCCGCCCAGGACAGCCGCCAACGGGTCCTGCGGGGCCGGGCGGGCCGCGATGGTGACGGCGTCGGGCCCGTCGGGAGGGCCCGGTTCGGTGTGCAGGAAGCCGGGCCGGCCGGCCAGCGCGCTCGCCCAGATCCGTCCGTCCGAATCGGCCGCGCCGACCAGCACCATGGGCTGTGCGGTGAGGAACTCGGCGGCCACGGCCGGGACTCGGCGGTGCTTGGTCGGTCCGGAGTAGCCGGGACGGTCGAACCCGGCCCGGCGGCGGACCAGTTGCTCGCCGCTCTCGACAGGGGCGAGTGGCGGATGCGTGTTCATCGTGTGCCGGGTCCGCCCGTTTAGAAGAAGCCGCAGGTCGGGGTACCGGCGCCGTTGGGCGCATGGGAGTGCTCACCGGCCACGCCGGCGGAGGTGTAGATCTCCAGGCGGATGCCGTCCGGGTCGGCGAAGAACACCCCGCCGGAGTCGGAGCCCTCACCGTGCGGAACCACGCCGTCATAGGCGAACTCGGCGCCCAGGGTGCGCAGCACCTGCTCGACGGCGCGGACCTGCTCCAGGCTCTCGGCCTCGAGGGACAGGTGGTGCAGGCCGGGCGCGGCGGTGTTGAAGCGTCCCTCGCTCTGCTGCCAGAGCGTGATCACCGGTCGGCCGTCCCGCCCCAGGAAGATGAAGCGCCCCTCGGGGTCGGTTCGGACCACCTCGAACCCGAAGACCTGCTGGTAGAAGGCGCGAGAGCGGTCCAAGTCGGTGACGTTCAGGCCGATGTGGCCGGTCTGGAAGGCGGCGACCGGCGCGGTGGCCACGGGCTGTGCGACTGCCTGAGTCATGGAGAACCCCCTGTCGTGAGGTCCGGAGAACGGGTCCGGACTAACCAGTGAAACGAGTATGGAGGGTTATCTTGAAGGGAGTCAACCGGTGTGGTGGGCGATGCCGGTTAGAATCGTCGGCAGGACACGTCAGGAGAGTCGATGACCGAGGATGCAGTGCCGCAGGACCCTCGCCCGTTGCCGGACGAGCCGCTCGTGGTCGACCTGCTCAACACGCGGTGGAACAACGGCGGCAACCCGCGCGACCTGCTGGCTTCGTCGGACGACCTGGCGCTCTGGCTCCGCGCCAACGGCTTCGCCGACCGGGTGCCCGCCGATGATGCGACCCGTGATGCCCTGATCCTCACCCGCGAGGTGATCAAGCGCCTGGTGGACGGCGAGGACCGGCCGGAGCTGCGAGCCGAACTGAACTCCGTGCTGGCGCATGGCTCGATCCGCCGCTCCCTCGCCGCGGACGGCCCGGCGGAGCGGGTGGAGGTCGACGCCCCGGCCTGGCTGCCCGCCTGGTCCGCCGCCGCCGACTACCTGCGCATGCTCGTCGAGGCGCCGGGCCGGATCCGCTCCTGCGCCCACCCTTCGTGCATCCTGTACTTCTACGACACCTCGAAGAACGGCACCCGCCGCTGGCACTCGATGGCCACCTGCGGAAACCGCGCCAAGGCCTCCCGCCACTACGCGCGCGGGAAGGTCTGACGCCGCTTCAAGGGGCGCCTCTTCAAGCGCCGCCCGTTCAAGGGACGCCTCTTCGAGGGGCGTCCCCTTCAAAGGGCACCTCTTCAAAACGACGCCGCTTCAACGGCGTCTCGTCAAGCACAGCCGGGCGCCTCGCACGGCGGGCGGCCGTGCGAGGCGTTTCGGCTACGGCCGGGGTGACTTGGGGCCGTGGACCGCCATGTACTCCGTCGCGAGCCAGGGCCCCAACTCGTCGAGCAGCAGGGCGAGATCGGCGGGATCCGGGCTCCCGGTGCGGGCGATCCCGGCGGCGGCCCGCATCTGTGCCCCGCGCTCGGGGTAGTACTGCGCGAACACGGCGGCGGACTCCGCGAGATCGCTCGTCCAGCCCTGCCGGCGCGGCATCACCAGGGTGAAGCCGGTGCGGACGATCTTGCGGGCCGCGCCCCGGCTCAGCGTCGTCAACTCGGCGCCGTTCGCTGCGCGTTCGCGCCAGCGTGGGAGGAACTCGGCGAGGTCGCCATTGGTCTCCCGGGCCAGCATGCCGTCCAGCCGGTAGCGGGGGAGCCGCTCGGCGAGGTCGGGCCCGAGTAGCGGCGTGCAGAGGCAGGCCAGGAACCACCCCAGGTCGTACCGCTCCAGGTCGCTGAGCAATCGCTCGGTGCTGAACAACAGCACGCTGCCGCCGTTGAGTTGGGGGCATCGGGCCTCCAGGGTGGCGAGCAGCTCGTTCGCGGTGGCCTGGTCGGCGTCGGTCGGCTCCCGGTGCAGCGCCAGCAGCAGGTCCAGATCCGAGCGCCCGGCCACCGCCGTGCCGCGCGGGATGCTGCCGAAGAGATACGCGCTGTGCAGCAGTTCCGGTCCGAACGCGGCCGCCACCGCCTCCCGGACTGCCGCCACCACCGGCACGTACTCCGCCGTCACCCGCGACAGCGACCCCTCACGGAGCATCAGCCCATCCTGGTCAAGCCCCTGACCTTGAATCACGGTTCACCTCTCCTGGTCCGGGGACCAGCGTGGCGGGTGAGGAACGTGCAGGTCAACGGGATTCCGGGTGGGGGGACGGCGACCACGGCCCCGGTTCGGGCCGCGCCTCGTCCGGAGTGTCCGGCCACGGCGGCATGGTGGCGGCGACGATCAGTAGGGCGGCATCTGGACCGGCACGGAACTGGAAGGCGGTGCCCAGCGGAATGCTCACCGTCACGCCGGGACGCAGCGCGGTGATCTCCGCGTGTCCGTCGGCGGCTCGGCGGCGCCACAACTCGCCCGAGCCGTCCACCACATGCCACAGCTCCTGCACGGTGGCATGCGAGACGGCCCGGGAGACCGCGCCGGGCGGCAGCTCGAAGCGGGCCATGCTCGCCGCGCCGGGCAGCACGCCGAGCGGCCGCACCGCCGACCCGTCGGGTGCCTCGACCACCGGGGCGTCGGTTAACTGCCAGGTGTCCATGAGCGGTTGGTCCCCTCTCAGCGGTTTTCAGCTGGTCCCAATGGCTCTCAGCGGTTCTCAACGATCGGTCGCCGGTGCCCAGGCGCGCGCGGCCGCGATCCGTCGCGCAGTGCTCGGGTGGGTGGCGAAGAGCAACTCCAGCAGGCGGGGCGGGTCGACGTCCGCCACATTGGTGAGCGCGAGCCGGCGCTGCATCGCGATGAACTGCTCCGGATCCCGGGTCAGATCCAGGGCGTGCTGGTCGGCGCGGGCCTCGATCCGCCGGCTCACCGCGGCCTGCGCCGGCCCACCGAGGGCTCCGAGCAGCGCCGCGCAGGCGGCCAGCAGCGGCAGCGAACGCGGGTCGGCGACATCGGCCACCCCGGCGGCGTTCAGCAGCGGGTGCAGCGACATCAACCAGCCCAGCACGCCGACCATCACCGCGGCGCCCACCGCGCCCAGCACCGTGCCACGCGGCACATCGCGGTGCTTGACGTGCCCCAGCTCGTGGGCCACCACCAGCTCCACCTCGCGCGGTGCGGCGGTGCTCAGCAGGGTGTCGTAGGCGACGATCCGGCGGGTGGCGCCGAAGCCGGAGACGTAGGCGTTCAGCGCGGTGGTCCGCCGCGAGGCGTCCGCGACCAGCACCTCCCGCACCCGCACCGCGTCGCGCTCGGCCAGGCCGAGCAGCGCGCTGCGCAACTCACCCTCCGGCATCGGGCGGAACCGGTTGAAGAGCGGCTCGACCACCAGCGGGAAGAGGAACGAGAGCAGCACGGTGAGCAGCGCCGCCGCGCCCGCCGCCGGGAGCCACCACCGGTTGGTGGACCAGCCGGTGAGGGCGTAGAGGCCGAGGGCGGCGGGCAGCATCAGGGCCAGGGTGAGGAGCAGGCCGCGCAGCAGGTCCACCGCCCAGCCGCCCCAGTCCTGGGTGACCAGCCCGTAGCGCGCCCGCACCACCCGCACCCGGGCGTTGAACGGCACCGCGAGCAGCTGCCCCAGCAGGATCAGGGCCGTTGCCCCGGCCAGCACCTCGGCCGCCCAGGAGCCGTCGAACAGCCCGCCCGCCCAGTGCACCAGCCGCGCCCCGGCCGGGGTCAGCCCCAGTACGAGTGACAGCGACAGCCCGGCCAGCTGTCCGCCGAGCAGCCACGGCAGCTGGGCCCGGCGCAGCGCCCGGCCGCGGGCCAGCTGCTCGGGGGTGAAGTCCGGTTCCGGGGTGAAGTCCGACTCCGCCTGCGCCGCTGTCGTCACCGGTGACCGCCTCCGTCGGGTCGACGCCGTGCTTCGTTCGACGCTCACCGTAGAGCATGGGGCTCACCGTGAAGGAAGGAGAGCCCGGGCAGGCGTACTCACCGGCGTCCCGTGTCGGGCACCCGTTCCACGGCCACCATTGCCGCGTCGTCCCCCAGCCGTCCGCCCGCGTGCTCCAGCAGATCACGGCGCAGGTGCTGCAGGAGGGCGGCCGGCCGCTCGGTCGTCCAGTCCCGGATCCGCTCGGTCAGCGGGTAGAAGGTCCGCGCCGCGTTCCGGGCCTCGATCACGCCGTCGGTGTAGAGCAGCAGCCGGTCGCTGGGCGAGAACCGGAACGAGTCCGCCTGGTACTGCGGCTCCAGCAGCCCGCCCAGGCCCAGCGGCGGCGCCGGACGGCGGACCTCCAGGGTCACCACCCGCCCGTGGTGCAGCAGGAGGGGCGGCGGATGGCCGCAGTTGATGATCTGGATCTGGGTGCCGTCGTCCGGGATGTCCAGGATCACCGCGGTGATGAACGACTCGGCGGCGTCATGGACCACCGGCTCGGGCGCCTCGTCATCGTCCGGCGGGTCGCAGGCGGCCGCGGCCAGGTCCCAACTGACGCTGCCGTCCAGGTATGCGGCGAGTTCCGGCAGCGAGGCCTGGAGGTGGGCGGCGGCCCGGAACGCCCCGAGCAGCAGGGCGGCCTCGCCCAATGAGGTCAGCCCTTTGCCCCGGACGTCGCCGACGATCAGCCGGGTGCCGTTGACGGTACGCGAGGCGGCGTACAGGTCCCCGCCGATCTGCGCCTCGGCGTCGGCGGCCAGGTAGACGGAGGCGATCCGCAGCGGGCCGATCCGGGTGGGCAGCGGTCGCAGCAGCACCTGCTGTGCCGTCTCGGAGACGGACCGCACCTGCACCAGCTCGCGGGCGTGCCGGTCGCGCAGTGCTCGGAACCCCACCACCAGTGCCGAGACCACGATCAGCGCGGCGATCTGGCTCTCGTGGTTGGACGTGGTCAGGCCGCCGTGCAGGATGCCGATCAGGAACAGCGCGGCCACGGCGATGGCGCTCACCAGGGCGGTCAGCCGGGCGCCGGCGAACGAGGCGGTGAGGGCGGGCGCCACCACGAGGAGCGGGCCCAGGTGGATGGACGGCGGGGACAGTATGTCCACCACCGTGATCACCAGGATCAGCCCAAGCGGCAGGAGCACCAGGGCGCGGCCGGGGCGCCGTGGCCGGGCGAGAGCAGCGGATCGCCGCGGGACAGGCACGCTTCCTCTCTACACCCCGGCGGGCCCGGGCGCACCGCGAAGCCGCTGGCGGTTCGGGGCCGGCGTCCAACCGCCGAGGCGCCGGCGGTTCGGGGCCGGCGTCCAACCGCCGAGGCGCCGGCAGTTCGGGGCCGGGCTTCAACCGCCGAGCCCTGGCGGTTCGGCGAGGCGGTGCGGGCTCAGCCGGGCAGCGTGGTTCCGTGCGGCAGCGTCCAGTCGCCGGAGGCGATCAGCGCGGGGCGCTCGCGCAGCCGGGCGGTGGCCGCGGGGCCCGCGAGGTAGACCCAGGCCGGTTCGGCGAGCCCGGTCCCGCGCACCGTGACCGGGAGCCGCTCGCGCACATAGAGGCCGGTGCCGTCCGTCCGGCAGCCCTCCAGTTCGTCCAGCAGGGCCAGCAGCCGCGGGTACTGGGCGGCCCGCAGCGTGAGCAGCTCGCCGACCACCCGGTGCGCGGGGTCGGGGAGCAGGAACGGATACCCGGGACCGTCGTGCAGTGCGGCCCCGGTCAGTACCGCCGGGCGGATCCGGGTGCAGCGGCCGGCCAGGTAGCGGGCGTGGTTGTGCAGCCCGGGGCGGAGCGTGCCGTAGACGAAGAACGGCAGCTGGTCGGACACGGTCGGTGCCTCCTCGGGCGGCAGGCACCCGGCGTGCACCCGGCGGGCGCCACCGCCACTGGCACGGTACTCGCCCGCCGTGGCGGTTCGACAGGGGTTTGGACTGGCGGAAGTCGGCTCGGATGCGCTGTCATGGCTCGGATCAGTACAGCACCGAACCTAGGAGATGCCCATGACGTCGGTTGGAACCCGGCAGGCCGCCCCAGCGGGGGCGGCACCCGTCCGGATATCCGGCGCGGTCTGGACCGCGCTGGCCCTGGTGTATGTGGTGTGGGGTTCCACCTATCTCGGGATCCGGATCGCGGTGGAGAGCATGCCCTCGCTGCTCTCCGGCGCGACGCGGTTCCTGCTCGCCGGCGCGCTGCTGCTCGCCGTGCTGGCGTGGCGGCTGGGGCCGGCCGCGCTGCGGGTGACCGGACGTCAGCTGGCGTCGACCGCGGTGGTCGGGGTGCTGCTGCTGGTCGGCGGCAACGGGCTGGTGGTGATCGCCGAGGGCAGCGTCCCGTCCGGGCTGACCGCGCTGCTGGTCGCCGTGGTGCCGATCTGGGTGGTGCTGCTGAAGGTGTCGGTGGGGGAGCGGCCGGGGTGGGCGCGGCTGCTCGGGGTGCTGCTGGGCCTGGTAGGGCTGGTGGTGTTGTCGCTGCCCGGGATCACCGGCAAGGTCTCGCTCGGCGGGGTGCTGCTGATCATGGCGGCCTCGCTCAGCTGGGCGGTCGGCTCCTTCGTCGGCACCCGGCTGCCGCGGCCCGCCAACGCCCTGGTGGCGAGCGCCTACCAGATGCTGATCGGCGGGTTCGGCTGCCTGCTGGTGGCGCTGGCCCGGGGCGAGCAGCACCAGCTGCACCTGAGCGCGATCACCACCCGCTCCTGGCTGGCGCTGGCCTACCTGGTGGTGGTCGGCTCGCTGGTCGGCTTCACCGCCTACGCCTGGCTGCTGCAGAACGCGCCGCTCGGGCTGGTCGCCACCTACGCCTACGTCAACCCGGTGGTCGCGGTCTTCCTGGGCTGGCTGGTGCTGGCGGAGCGACTGAGCGTGGCCGAGCTGGTCGGTGGCGCGATCGTGGTGGCGGCGGTCTGTGTGGTGGTGAGTACGGAACGGCGGGCGCGGAGCTGACCGGGCGGGGCCGGGTGCTGGGTGCACGCGGCTCGGGCCGGTCGTACGGTGGACGAGGGGGTGAGCGAAGGGAGTCCGTGATGCCTGGTTCCGTCACCCTCGGCCACCACATGGAGGCGGCGGCCACCGTGGAGCACTCCGACGCCGAACGGCTCGCCGTGCTGCTTGACGAGTTGGGCCAGCTGCTGGCCATCCAGGGCCCCACCCGGCTGAGCGACGAGCAGGTGAGCGCGCTGCGCGGCGGTGCGGAGGAGGAGCGCACCGAGCTGGCGCACTGGTGCCGGGGCCTCGCGGCGCAGCTGCACGACCGGCTCTGAGTACCGCACCGAACCGTACGCGCAACAGCACGATCGGCCCTGAGCAGCGCACCGAACCGCGGCGACGGCGCCCGTGGTCCGTCACGGACTGCGGGCGCTGACCGTTCTCAGGAGCGTCGGAACGTCAACAACCAGGCCTGACACATCCCTTGACAGTGCTCACCAGTGCGTGAGTACATGCCAGCCGTGCTCATACCATCCTTCCCCCGTCGCCCCCTCGGGCGCGCCGTCACCGCGCTGGCCCTGGCCGCGGCCGCCGCGCTGGGCGTGCCGACTGCCGCCTCCGCCACCACCGTGGGCGCCTCCGCCGCCTCCGCCGCCACTGCGGCGGCCTCCGCCACGACCGCGGTGGCCGGCGCCGCCGCCCAACCCTCCGCCGGGCGGGTCGAGACCAACTACGGCAACCCGGTCACGGCACTGCCCCCGATCAGCCGCCCGAGCGGCAAGCACTGCACGGTCACCGCCATGCAGCACGACTTCGCCAACAGCTACGGCCAGCCCTTCACCGGCACCCTCACCCCGCCCGCCGACTGCCCCGGGCCGTGGTCCAAGGTGGTCCTCGACTGGTCCGGCAGTGTGGCGGGCCGCCAGTACGACCGGCTGGCCGGCGTCTGGATCGGCGGCGCCGAGGTGCTGCGGACCAGTACGCCGGAGCCCGACCCGGCCGGCATCAGCTGGCACGTGGACCAGGACCTCACCGACTTCATCCCGCTGCTGCGCACCCAGCAGCCGGTGGTGGTCGACCTCGGCAACGTCGTCAACTCGACGTACACCGGCGTCTATCACATGACCATGACGGTCACCTACTACCAGGCTGACCGGGACAACGCGCCGGCCGCCACCGCCGACCAGGTGCTCCCCGTCTCGCAGTCGACGACCGCGCCCGGCTGGTGGACCCTCAACAAGGGCCAGAGCGCCACCGCCACCCTGGCGTTCCCGCGCAACCTGACCAGCGCCCGCCTGCAGGTCTACGCCCGCGGCGGCGGCTGCGAGGAGTTCTGGTACTCCAACGTCCCCGACGACTACGCGGCGGCCCACCCCGACTACGGCATGTGCGGCGGCGGCACCTACCGCGAGGTGCAGGTGCTGGTGGACGGGCGGCTCGCCGGCACCGTGCAGCCGTTCCCGGCCATCTACACCGGTGGGATCAGCCCGCTGATGTGGCGGCCGATCCCCAGCATCGACGCGTTCCGCACCCAGCCCTACGACGTGGACCTCACCCCGTTCGCCGGCACCCTGACCGACGGCCGCCAGCACACCGTCACGCTGCTGCCGCCGGCCGGGATCAGCGACTCCTGGACGCTGGACGGCAGCCTCTTCCTGACCACCGACCCGCTGCGCGCGCAGACCGGCGGCGCGGTCACCACCGACACCATCGCCGCCGCACCGCAGCTGAACACCACCGAGCAGAAGCAGTCCGACGGCAGCGACCTGATCACGGTCACCGCGGGCCGCGACTGGACGGTGGCCGGCTACGTCGACACCTCGCACGGCAGGATCACCACCACGGTCGAGCACCACGGCGACTACCGCAACACCGACACCCTCGCCAACCAGGGCCAGAACCAGGTGACCAGCCAGCGGGACAGCGGCTGGACGGTGGTCAGCACCGACGACGGCCACGGCCAGCCCCGGCAGCACCGCACCACCTGGTCGTACCCGCTCGACGTGACCAGCAGCTACACCCCCGGCAGCGGCTCGGACAGCTTCCTGGCGAGCGGTCAGGTCTCGGTGGCGCGTGAGCTGACCGACCAGACCCGGCACAGCCAGGGGGCGTGGCAGCAGCAGGTGTTCACCGACGACCGGCTGAACTCCCAAGGCGTGCTGGAGCGGCAGAACGGCACCGTGGTGCAGGCCGACGGCAGCTCGAACGAGCACTACCTCGGCAGCACCGCCGACGGCGGGTGCTACGACCACGAGCTGGCGGCCGACCACGGGTATCTGACGCTGGATCGCGTCAACGCCTCGACCAACGGCAGGGCCTGCGGCTGACGCCGGCCGCAACGGCAGGGCCTGCGGCTGACGCCGACCGAAGGCCCTGCGGAAACACGTCCGTGATGGTCATGTGAAACGTTGGGGAGAAGTCAAGGGCTGGTCCGGACTGTGTTCACACGGTCCCGACCAGCCCTTTGGCGTTTCATCAGTTCGCGGATCAACTCTCAAGTGCACCTGATGTGATGTCTGTCACGTCGGTTCATGCGGGGGATTTGTGCTGACTTGCTGTGATGCGTCTGTGACCTGCGGAAACGCGGAGTGTGCGTGATGTCACCGAGAAAACAGTTAAGGATTCGTGAAAGAGTTGATCTTGTTCTCGAAAGGGTTCTACGCTTCACTCTGCGGGTGTCAGCGGCGGATGGGGGTGCGGCCGACTGTCCAAGGATGACATCAGGGTCAGGCAAAGGCCGTGATGCTCAAAGCTGGCGAGATTGAGAGCACCGTTGCGTAAGAGGATCGCGCGTCTGAAGCCCGCGCTGCCCGGCCGTTCGGACCGGGTTCCACGTCGCCTCCGCAGAACCATGCTCGTGCTACCCGGGCTGACCACCCTGGCCGGATGCTCCGCCAACTCCGGGGGAACCGAAGCCTGGACGGTCAGTGTGGCCGTGGTGCTGCTCGGCGGCACCGCGGTGGCGGTCCGCCGGGTCACCGCCCGCCCACTGGAGCGGGCCCGCGACCAAGCCGCCCGCCACCTCTCCCAAGTGCTCGACGAGCGAGCCGGGTTGATGGCGGAGCGCACCAGAGTGGATGGCGAGCGCGAGGCCCAGCAGCGCCAACTCCAGGCGCAGGCCGCCGAACACCAGCGACTGCTCCGCAGTTACGAGGAGCTCCAGCAACAGCAGCACGACCTGACCGAGCAGTGGAGCGAGGCCGCCGCCGCCCACGCCGGCACCGTCGAGCGGCTGAAGAGCCTCCGGCAGGAGCACAGCCAGTTGCTCTCCCAGCGGGACGGCCTGGAGAAGGAACGCGACGACCTGCAGGGCAGCGTGGACGCGACCTTCGTCAACCTCGCGATGCGCACGCTGACCCTGGTCGAGCGTCAACTGGTGCTGATCGAGACGCTGGAGGGTCGGGAGGCCGACGCCACACAGCTGGACAACCTGTTCCGGCTCGACCACCTGGCCACCCGGATGCGCCGCAACAGCGAGAACATGCTGCTGCTCGCCGGCCTGGAGAACAGCCAGCGCAGCCGCAAGACGGTGACCCTGCTCGACGTGGTGCGCGCCGCGGTCTCCGAGATCGAGCGCTATGAGCGGGTCAAGCTCGGCTTCCTGGCCGCCGTCCGACTCACCGGCGCGGTCGCCGATGACACCAGCCACCTGCTCGCCGAACTGCTGGAGAACGCCACCGCGTTCTCGCCGCCGCAGGAGCAAGTCGAGATCGGCGGCTGGCTGTTGGACAACGGCGAACTGATGGTCTCGGTCAACGACCGGGGCATCGGCCTGCCGCCGGACCGGATGCGCGCCCTCAACGAGCAACTCGCCGAGCAGCTGCCCAGCGACTCGAGCGAGCGGCGGGACGCGCTGATGGCCGGCGCGTTGACCGGGCGCAGCATGGGCCTCTTCGTGGTCGCCAGGCTGGCCGCGCGGCACGGGCTGCGGGTGCAGCTGCGCGAGAACGGGCAGGGTGGCGGGGTGACCGCCATGGTGGTGCTGCCGCGCGAGGCGCTGCAGCAGGACGACGTCAGCACCGCCGACCTCGACGACCAGCGGCAGGCCGAGCGCAGTGCGACCGCGGCGGCGGCGCAGGTGCGGGCGGTGGAGACGCGGGCCGCCGAGGCGGCCGCTGCCGCAGCCACCGCGCCCGCGCCGGCTGCCCCCGCACCGGCGGCCGCGCCCGCGCCGGGGGTCGGTGAACTGCCCGCGCTGCCCCGGCGGCGGCCGGCGCACGCTGCCCGGCCGGCTGCGGCGGAGGGCGGAGGCGGCGCTGACGCAACGGGCCTGGCTGAGAACGCCGTCGCGGAGTCGGCTGCCTCCGAGGCCCCAGCTGCTGGGCCCGCCGTTGCTTCCGAGGCGCCTGCTGCTTTCGAGGCCTCCGCTGCTGAGCCTGCCGCCGAGCCGGGTGCCGCCGCACCGGGTGCCGCCGCACCGGGTGCCGCCGCACCGGGTGCAGCCGCACCGGTCAGTGCGGACAGTAGCCCGTTGGATCAGCCCACCCAGCAGCTGATGATCCGTCACCTTCACTCCCAGGGCGAGCAGCTGACCGAGCTCGGTCTGCCGCGCCGAGTGCCGCGCTCGACCGGCCTGCCGGGCACCGGCGAGGCCCCGGCCTCCGGGCTGCGCAGGGTCACCGGTGCCTCCGGCCCGGTGCACGCCAGGCCGGACGCGACGGGCGGCGGCGCGAGCCCTGCCGACGCGGAGGCCTCGTCGCCCCGTTCGCGCACCTCCGCCGAAGAGCTGCGCCGCCGACTGGGCGGCTTCCAGAGCGGGTTGCGTCAGGCAGCCCGAGAGTCCGCTCCCGAGGGATCCGAGGGACAGAACCGATGAGCGACTTCGACTACCAGCTCGCCCCCGCCCAGTCCGCCCCGCCATCGCACGGCGCGATGCCCCAACCCTCGGTCAGCCAGGCCGCGATGAACGTCCACTGGCTGCTCGGCGACTTCCTCGGCCAGGTGCCGGGGGTGGCCGAGGCCGTGGTGGTCTCCGCCGACGGGCTGCTGCTCGCCGACTCCCAGCAGGGCCGCAAAGCCGATGAACTCTCGGCCATCGTCTCGGCGTTGACCAGCCTGGCCGGCGGACTGGCCCGGGCCATCGAGTTCGGCGGGGTCAAGCAGACCATGGTCACCATGGACGAGGGCCATGTGGTGGTGATGGCCATCAGCGACGGCTCCTGCCTCGGGGTGTACGCCTCGCTCCAGTGCGATCTGGGTGTGCTGGCCTACCAGATGTCGCTGCTGGTCGAGCGCGCCGGCCACGCCCTGACTCCCCAGGTGCGCAGCGAGCTCCGCCGGGCGGTGGCGGTCCGATGAGCAACAGTTCCCAGGAGGTGGGAAGCATGTCCGGCACCGCCCACAGCGGTATCCCTGTGAGTACGGTCGGCCCGGGTGCCGGGCGCAGTCTGCGCGCCGACACCGGCCGTACCAGCCAAGGGCGTTCCTCCCGGGTGCGGCCGTACACCATCACCCGCGGCCGGACCCGGTTCGGGCGGGTGCTGCTGGTCGAGACCCTGGTGTCGGCGCTCAACCGCCCAGCGGACCCGGCCGACCGCAGCCTGCCGGAGCTGGCCGCCATCTGCGATCTGACGAGGGGTCAGATGCGCTCGATCGCGGAGATCTCGGCGCTGCTGCAGATCCCGCTCGGTGTGGTGAAGGTGCTGGTGAGCGATCTCGCCGAGCAGGGCCGGGTGCGGGTGCACGGCGACGACTCGGCCCAACCGCTCGACACCGAGGCGGCGTTGTCGGGCAAGCGCGATTTGCTGGAAAGGGTGCTCGGTGGACTTCGCAAGCTCTGACGCGCCGTTCGGCGTGCCCCAGCCGGGCGCGCTGCCACCCGGCGTGCCGCTGGCGGCCGGTTCGGCCACCTCCACCAAGATCGTGGTGGCGGGCGGCTTCGGCGTCGGCAAGACCACCTTCGTCACCTCGGTCTCCGAGATCCCGCCGCTCACCACCGAGGCGGTGATGACCGAGGCCAGCGTCGGCGTCGACGACACCGCGGCCGTCCCGAACAAGACGTCCACCACCGTGGCCATGGACTTCGGTCGGATCAGCCTGGAATCCGACCTGGTGCTCTACCTGTTCGGCACGCCGGGGCAGGGCCGGTTCTGGTTCATGTGGGACGACCTGGTCCGTGGTGCGGTCGGCGCCGTGGTGCTGGCGGACACCCGCCGACTGGCCGACTCCTTCCCGGCGTTGGACTACTTCGAGGGCAGCGGTCTGCCGTTCGTGGTCGCGGTCAACCAGTTCGAGGGTGCCCCCGTGTATTCGCCGGAGGCGGTGCGCGACTCGCTCGCCATCCCCGAGCACGTGCCGGTGCTGATCTTCGACGCACGTCAACGCGCTTCCGTCGTCGACGTGTTGATCCAGCTGATGGTGCACGCGCTGGCCGCCGAGCCGGCCCCCGTAAGCTGACGGCCTTCAGCTCACCTTCCTCACAACCCTCAGCAACACTTCGCAAGAAGGCAGGCAGCTTTGCGCAAGATACTTATCGTCGGCGCCGGTCAGGCCGGACTCCAGCTCGCTCTGGGCCTCCAGGCCAACGGCTACGACGTCACGGTGATGACCAACCGCACCGCCGGTGAGGTGCGCGACGGCCGAGTGCTCTCCACCCAGTGCATGTTCAACACCGCGCTCGGCCACGAGCGCGAACTCGGCCTCAACTTCTGGGAGGAGGCCGCGCCGAGAGTCGAGGGCCTCGGCGTCTCGGTGGCCGGCCCCGAGTCCCAGCGCGTCATCGACTGGGTCGGCAAGCTGGACGGCTACGCCCAGTCGGTGGACCAGCGGATCAAGATGGCCGGCTGGCTGGAGGCCTTCGAGCAGCGCGGCGGCAAGGTCGTGGTGCACGGCGTCACCGTCTCCGACCTGGACTACTTCAGCCGCCGGTACGACCTGGTGGTGGTCGCCGCCGGCAAGGGCGAGCTGGTCTCCATGTTCGGTCGCGACGACTCCCGTTCGCCGTACTCCACTCCGCAGCGCGCCCTCGCCGTCGCCTATGTGCACGGCCTCGGCCCGCGCCCGGAGCACGACTTCAAGGCGGTGCGCTGCAACCTGGTCCCGGGTGTCGGCGAGCTGTTCATGATTCCGGCGCTCACCGTGTCCGGCCCCTGCGACATCATCTTCTGGGAGGGCATCCCCGGTGGCCCGCTGGACGTCTTCGGTGACGTCAAGGACCCGGGCGAGCACCTGCGGCTGACCCTGGAGCTGATGAAGACCTTCACGCCCTGGGAGTACGAGCGCACCCTCGGCGGCGTCGAACTGACCGACGCCGGTGCCACCCTGGCCGGCCGCTACGCCCCGGTGGTGCGCAACCCGATCGCCGAACTGCCGAGCGGCGGCCTGGCGTTGGGTGTCGCCGACGTGGTGGTGGCCAACGACCCGATCACCGGCCAGGGCTCCAACAACGCCGCCAAGTGCGCCGCCGTCTACCTGGACGCGATCCTCGCCCACGGCGACCGCCCGTTCGACCGTGACTTCATGCAGGGCGCCTTCGACCGCTACTGGGTGAGCGCCGGTCCGGTCACCAAGTGGACCAACGCGATGCTCGCCCCGCCGCCGGAGCACGTGCTCAACCTGATCGGTGCCGCCGGTCAACTCCAGCCGGTCGCCGACCGGTTCGCCAACGGCTTCGACAACGCGGCCGACTTCGAGAACTGGTTCTTCGACCCGGAGAAGGCGGGCGCCTACCTCGCCTCGCTGAGCTGACGGTCGTCGGCTGGTCCGTCATCGCGCCCACCCTCGTCATGCGGGGTGGGCGCGGTCATGGTGCGCAGCGGTGACAGGAAGGCGGGCAGGAAGCTCAGCGTCATGCCGACTGTGCCGATCCACAGGGTGGTTGGCGCCCCGAACGCGCTACCCGACGCGCCACCCAGGACGCCGCCCAGCGGCAGGCCGCCCCAGGACACGAACCGGGCTGTCGCGCTCGTCCGGCCCAGCAGCCGGTCAGGTGTGAGGGCCTGCTGCAGCGCGTGGTGACGCAGAGGTCCCCGGGCCTGATGGCGAGCCGCTCGGCGATCACCTCCGGGGCCGGCACGCGCTCCTGGCTGTGCGACTCTCCCTGCGGGTTCTGGGCGATGTCAGCACGCTAGTGCAGGGGCGGAAAGCTACTGGAGTAGAAACGGCCCTGGGCGCTCGGTTGCGGGCGTGGTGCGTTAGAGTCCCGGGTCGATTCGATGGATCCTGGGCGAGGGCACGGTGGGGGAACGATGACTGCGGACGGCGCGGACGCTTCGAAGGGTTCGGATAGTTCGAAGGCGCCGGACGTTTCGCAGGGGCCGGACGGTTCGGAGAGTCCGGAGCCCAGGGACCCGTGGGCGCCGCCCGGTGATGCGGTGCCGCCGCTGGTCACCGGTCGAATCCCGGTACCGCCGCAGGCGCCGCCGGGTGCCCTCGGTGCGGAGTTCCCCGGGCGCGCGTACCCCGGGCCGTTCAGTCCGCAGCCCGCTCGCCCCCGCACCAACGGCCTGGCGGTCACCTCCCTGATCACCGGCATCCTCTGCTGCCTGTGGCCGGCCGCGATCGCCTTCGGCATCAGCGGCCTGGTGCAACTGCGCAGGCGTGCCCGGGCCGGATATCCCCAGGCCGGCCAGGGGCTGGCGGTGGCCGGCCTGGTGCTCGGTGTGGTGGGGATGCTGCTCACCGCGCTGGGCATCGTCGGTCTGCTGAACGGCCACTCTTCCCCTGAACTGGTCCAGTTGAAGGTCGGAGACTGCTTCCGCAACCAGCCGTCCATTCTCGACAAGCGGGTCAAACTGACGCCGTGCACCGCGCCGCACGACGGTGAGGTGTCCGGCGTGGTGGTACTGACCGAGACCGACTTCCCCGGGTCCGGCCCCGCCCAGGCGGAGGCCGACCGGCTCTGCGGAATCTCCAAGAACGCCTACGTCTACGACTTCTGGGCGCAGTCCTCGACGCTGCTCGAGTACCATCAGGCCCCCACCACCCGCACCGAGTGGGACCTCGGCCGCCACCACGCCGTCTGCTACCTGCGCGACATCGCCCCCGACGCCGTTCCCCGCTCCGTGCGCTGTGACGCCCGCACCCTCACCGCCGGCCAGCTCTCATTCCTCTCATCGATCCGCGAACTCGACTGGGACGCCCGCAAGCCCGCCGACCGGGCTCGGCTGCAACAGACCGCCAAAGACCTGCTGGTGATCCGCAACGGTCTGCTCCTGAAGACCTGGCCGCCGGCGGCGCAGGGTTCGATCGCGATGCTCGAATGGGAGTTGGCGGCCGACCAGCCCTTCTGGCAGACGGCCGCGGCGGACACCACGACGCCGGTCGACCAGCTGTACGCCGGGCTTGCGGGGCACGATCCGACTCAGGCGGAGTCGCGGGTGCGGGCCGCGCTGGGGTTGACCGTGCAGGATCCGACCGCGGCGAAGCCGTCAGCGGAGGCGTGAGGGGAGCAGCGGCCGGAGGACACCCCACCGCGGCGGATGAGCTCAGGCCCCGACCTGTGCGGCGGGGTTGCTCATGGCGGCGAGTTGGCGGTGGAGCAGGTCCTGCGCTCCGGCCTTGTCGGGGTTGGCAGCTGTGAAGTAGAGGGTGCGGATGAGGGTATTGCCCTGCACCGCCATGACCTTGGCGTAGGCGTTTCCGTACTTGTCGAGCTTGGTGACGCTCAGGCCGGTCGCCTGGTCGGCCGGGTCGGTGAAGACGGTTCCCTGGTCCGGGTTCTGCTTCCAGCCCTCGGAGATGCTGTCGTAAAGGCTCTGGGCGCCCGCCGCGTTGGCGAACTGGACGAGGAAGACGAAGGACTGGCTGCCGTCCGTGGCCCGCCAGCCGCGGCGCGCGGCCGTGACGAACCCCCGCTCCTTGGAGAGGGACGTCTCCTCACTCCAGGCGTCGGAGGTGAAGAAGCCGTGCACGAAGCCATCGAGATCCAGCACGCCGGTCTGGTCGGTCCATTCGTGCGCACCGCCCGGCAGCGGCATCACCTGGGCCATCAACTGCGCTCCCGGCCCGGAGGTCGGCATCGACGGCGTCACTGACGCCGTGGCCGAATCGGACGGCGACGGCGGGGTGGACGAAGTGCCCGAGCCCGGCGAGGCGGTCGCGGGGGAGGCGGGTGCGGAGGCCGGCAGAGACTTCCAGGCGGTTGCCTGCGCCTCCGTGCCCGATGGGGAGCAGCTCGTCAGGACCGTGATCAGAACCGTCGCGGCGGCGGTTGAGTGAAGGGATCTCGGTATGTTCACCGGAAGAGCATGGCGCAGGCACATTCGTCGCGTCCAATGCGTTCGGCGGCTGAGGCCGAGGTGCCGCCGAAGCGTGCCGCGCCTGAGACGCGGCGGTCCGACGGCACCGTCGGCGTCCTCGCTACTCGCCCGCCACCCGCAGCAGCAACTTGCCTGTGGTGGTGCGCGATTCGATCAGGCGGTGCGCCTCGACGGCGTCCGCGAGCGGGAGTTCGGCGCTGATCAGCGGGTCGACGGAGCCGCCGGCGACCAGGGCGAAGGCGCGGTCGGTGAGGGTGCGCAGCTCGGCGGGAGCGCGGTGGGAGAGCTCCAGGATGGACATCCCGGCGACGGTGCGGCCCGGGGTGAGGTCGTTCTGGCCCACCTGCCACGGGGCGTCTCCGCCGGCGTTGCCGAAGGAGACCAGGCGACCGAAGGCGGTCAGGGCAGCCAGGCTCTCGCGGAAAGTGTCGCCGCCGACCGCGTCCAGCGCGAGGTCGACGCCCCGCCCGCCGGTGCGTTCGCGCACGGCCTCGGCGGTGAACTCGGCGCCGACGAAGACGTGGTCGTAACCGGTCTTCAGTGCGTATTCCGCCTTCGCCTGGCTGGAGACCACGCCCAGCACCTGGCCGGCCCCGGCCAGCTTCGCCAACTGGCCGACGACACCGCCGACTCCGCCCGCCGCACCCTGCACCAGGACCGACTCGCCGGTCCGCAGCCGCCCGATCTCGTGCAGCAGTGCGTGTGCTGTCGGCAGCACGGTCGGCAGCGCGGCGGCGGTGCGCAGGGAGACGCCCTCGGGCACGGCGAAGACGGTGTCGGCGTCAGCCACCGCGACGTCGGCGTAGCCGCCGAAGCGGGTGAGCGCGGCAACCGGCAGGCCGGGACGCAGACCGTAGGCCTCAGGCACACCCTCGCCGACGGCGCGGATCCGACCGGAGACCTCCAGGCCCGGCTGGAACGGCAGCGCCGGAACCCGGTAGCCGCTGCTACGGGCCTTCAGCTCGGCGAAGTTGACGCCTGCGTAGGCGACGTCGATGCTCACCTGTCCGGGACCCGGCTCGGGCACCGGCAGCTCGGTGAGCTGCAGAACCTCGGGGCCGCCGAACTCCTCCACCACGATCGCGCGCATCAGGCTCTTCCCTCCGTTATGAGCAGCCGCCATTGAGGACGGGCCGCCCCTGGTGTTCAATGGGAATCGAACACCTTGAGTGTATGGAGTTGATCGAACACTCGGCAAGAGGGAACAGGCACGAGGGAAAACCCCCAGGGAGGAGAGTCATGGGTCACCGCGCGGAACCTGAACACACCCACCCCGATGACGTACCGGTGCAGGCCGTGTTCGCGGCGCTCGCGGATCCGGTGCGGCTGGGGATCGTGCGTGAGCTGGCCGGGTCGCCGGAGTGGGAACGGGCATGCGGTAGCTTCGACGTGCCGGTCGGGAAGGCCGCGCTCAGCCATCACTTCGCGGTGCTGCGGTCGGCCGGACTGATCGAGCAGCGGGACGACGGCGCCAAGCGGGTCAACCGGCTGCGGCGGGCCGAGTTCGAGGCCCGTTTCCCGGGGCTGCTGGACCTTGCCGTGAAGGGCTGACAGCAAGTCACTGGCTGACGACAAAGTTAATGGCTGGCGGCGAGTTGGAGACGGGGGAGAGCGGGAGCATGAGGGAGCGCGAACACCGGGTACGGCGCCGCGAGCCGGCCGACCTGGACGGCTGTGTGCGGGCGCTGGCCGAGGTGCACACGGCCGACGGGTACCCGATGGTGTGGCCCGACCGGCCGGCCGACTGGCTGGCCGAGGCCGACCAACTGGCCTGCTGGGTGGCGATCGCACCGGACGGCGCGGTGGTCGGCCATGCCGCGCTGGCGCCGGGGGTCGACTCCTCGGCGGCGCATGTCTGGGCCGAGCGGACCGGTCGGGCGCCGGACCGGACCGTGGCACTCAGCCGCCTCTACGTCGCCCCGGCGGCCCGCGGCCACGGCCTGGGCGCCGAACTCCTCGCCGTGGCCGCCGACTACGCCCGCTCGGCGGGGCTCTGGCCGGTCCTCGATGTGGTGACGATGAACGGTGCGGCCGTGGAACTCTATGAACGCCAAGGCTGGACAAGGATGCTGACGGTTGATCAGCAGTGGCCGGACGGCCGGGTGGTGGCGGTGCACTGCTACGCACTGGGGGAGGGCGGGGGCACCGCGCACAGCGGAGCCTGACTGGCTCGGACTTGACTCGCCCGGAGCCTGGCGGGGAATCGGTTCGCGGCCGGAATGCGCTGGCTTGTACCGTCCCCGCCATGACTGATGATCACGATGTGTTGAGCCGAGCGGCCGCGGACCTTGAAGCCGCGGTGCGGACGGCGGTCGGGGCACTGGCTCCGGTCTCGGCGGCCGACTGGTCGGTACCGGCGGCGGAGTTGAGCTGGGACTGCTGGGAGACGATCGAGCACCTGGCCGACGGGCTGTTCGCCTATGCGCTGCAACTGGGCCCGGCGCGCCCGCCGTTGGACGACTTCGTACAGCTGAGCTGGCGACGGGAACGGCCTGGCAGCCCGACGCTGGCTATCTCGGTGGACCGGGAGGCGGGGCCGGCGGCGCTGCTGGAGGCGGTGGAGGCCGCCGGTGCGGTGCTGACGGCGATGGTGCGCACCGCTGCGCCGACAACGCGGGCCTTCCATGCCTACGGTGTCTCCGACCCGGAGGGGTTCGCGGCGATGGGCGTGGTGGAGACCCTGGTGCATGCGGACGACGTGGCGCGTGGCCTCGGCGTCGAGTGGGCGCCGCCGGCGGACCCCTGCGCACGCGCGCTCGCCCGCCTCTTCCCGGAGGTCGAGGTGGGCGACGACCCATGGGCCACCCTCCGCTGGGCCACCGGCCGCGCCGAACTCCCGGGCCGGCCAGGGCAGGGGCGCCGGGAGTTCGAGCGCTGGCACAGCGCGCCTCTGGGGTGATGGGGGTCATTAATGCTGCCCATTAGTAGCGCCGGTAGTGCCGGTAGTGCCACGCCCGTAGCGCCACGCCCGTAGTGGCGGGTCATTAATAATGCCCATTATTAATGACCCGCCACCGCCCGGGACCGGCTCGGCCTCCAGGAGAAGGCCCTGCGGCTGATCCGGCAACTGGAGGTCCCCTTCGTCACGGAACTCCTGAGCAAAGCCGTCCTCTCCGAGGATGATGCGCTGTTCGTCGGAGTGCTCGACGGCCAGGCGTCCTCAACCGCCTTCACAGGGTTGGCCGATGCGGCTGATTTCGTGCTGGCCCTCGGCGTGTGGCTGACGGACATCAACTCGCTGGGCTGGAACCCGGACTTCGACAAGACCGCATTCGCATCGCTGGACGCGGTCAAGCTCGGCACCTACTTCGGCGGGCAGGTCGCGCTGGAGCACCTGATCGACGGGATCCTCGCGGCGAAGCAGGCCGCGCCCAACGCGCGGAAACGGCCCAAGGAGTCGGCCCGGAGCGTATCGGCCGTGGGCTCGACCGAGGTGATCACATACCAGGGGTTCTACAACTTCGTGCAGCAGTACATCGACCGGGCCACCATCGTCGGCAGTGACGCGAGCATGAACTACTTCGGCAGTCTGCTGCTCGATGTGCCCGCTCCGGGCGGGTTCATCGTTCAGTCGTCCTACTCGTCGATCGGTTACATCGCGGCGGCCGCGACCGGTGTCTGCCTGGCGAAGAGGGACGATCAGCGGGTCATGGTCTTCTCGGGTGACGGCGGTTTCCAGATGACCGCCCAATGCCTTTCGACGCAGACCCGCTTCGGACTCAACCCGATCATCTTCGTCATCGGCAACGGGGCGTCTACGGCGTGGAGCAGTGGCTCGCCGATTCATCGGTCTTCCACACCGACAAGTCGTTCTACCGGCCATGCGTCCTGCACCGGTGGAACTACAGCAAGTTGTCGGAGGTATTCGGTTGCCAGGGATGGGAAGTCAGCACGTACGGGGAACTGGACGGTGCCGTGACGGCTGCTCTGAAGAACGCGAGCAGCCCGTCCATCATCCAGGTCCGGGTGCCCGACAAGTCGGTCCCTGACAACGCGAATTGGAAGACCCGGTAGCAGGACGAACAACCAAGGCAACACCGGAGAAGGACGAGAACAATGCCCACGAAGATCACCGCTATCTTCGAGAGCCCGCAGGACCCCGAGGTCTTCGAGGCCGGTCACGACGACCAGGTCGCGCTGGCGAAGAAGATCCCCGGAGTCCAGCGGGTCGAGAGCGCGAAGGTCTGGCTCAAGGAGGACGGCAGCCCGACCCCGGCCTATCGCGTGCTCGACCTGTACTTCACCGACTACGACGCGGCCGGCAGGGCCGTGACGACCGAAGAGGCCGGGGCGTTCGTCTCCAAGCTCCGCGAGTTGGCGACCGGCGGTGTGCGGCTCCTCTTCACAGATGTCGAAGAGGTCCGAGCGCAGACGCTGTCGTTGCCTCGCGCGGCAGAGCGCTGCGTAAGGCAACGACGAAGTCAGGGGGCCCGAGGTCACAGACCCCGGGCCCCGGCCGCCGTGGGTCGGGGGCCCGGGTGACCTACCTGGGCCCCGGGCCGAAACGCCGCCGGTAGGCCGAGGGGGCCAGGCCGGTCTCCCGGCGCATCAGGATGCGCAGGTTGGCGGCCGTGCCGAGTCCGCTGCGGCGCGCGACGACCTCCATTCGGGCCTCGCCGCGCTCGATCAACCGGCAGGCCAGCGAGAGGCGTTCGCGGTTGAGCCAGGCCAGCGGGGTGGTGCCCAGCTGGGCCCGGAAGCGCCGGTGCAGGGTCGCGGGGCTGACCCGGGCGCGGGCCGCCAGGTCGGCGACGGTCAGCGGCAGGTGCAGGTGCTCCTCGGTCCAGGCGAGCACCGGGGCGAGGGACTCGTCCGGGGTGTCCGGCACCGGGCGCTGGATGAACTGCCGCTGCCCGCCGTCCCGGTGGGCGGCGAAGACCAGCCGCCGGCTGACGGCGTTGGCGATCTCGGCACCGTGGTCGCGGCGCACCAGGTGCAGCCCGAGGTCGAGTGCGGCCGCGCTGCCGGCCGCCGTGAGGATGTCGCCGTCGTCGACGAAGAGCACGTCCTCCGCCAACTGGACGGCGGGGAAGCGGGCCCGGAAGGCGTCGGCCCACTGCCAGTGCGCGGTCGCCCGGCGCCCGTCGAGCACCCCGGCCTCGGCGAGGGTGAACGCGCCGCTGCAGAAGCCCACCAGGCGCGCGCCGCGGGCGTGTGCGCGGCGGACGGCGTCCAGCACGGCCGGGCGGCGGGGCACCTCCGTGTCGGGCCGGTTCGGGACGATCAGAGTGTCCGCGGTGTCGGCCGCCGCCAGGTCGGCGACACCGCCGAGGGTGAAGAAGCCGTCCCGCATCAGGGTGGTCGGCTCCGGCGAGCAGAGACGGAAGTCGTACAGCTCGCGGCCGAGTTCGGGCCTGCGCAGGCCGAAGACCTCGGTCGCGCAACCGAGTTCGAACGGGTTCGAGTTCTGGTCCACGATCACCACAACCCGGTGCGGGCCGGCGGTCGGGCGCCGCTGCGAGGATTCTTGCGACATGTGCGATTCCTAGCACTCGTTCGGGCCAGGGCCAAGCCGCGATGATCCACTCATGACTGACGAACCCCTCTCCCTCGACACCGCCCTGGCCTCCTTCGACGCCCTGTGGAGCCCGCGCATCGTCACCAGCGTCAACGACTACGACGTGCGCATCGCCAAGGTCCGGGGCGAGCACATCTGGCACGTCCACGACGACACCGACGAGTTCTTCCTGGTGCTGGACGGCGAGCTGGCCATCTCGCTGCGCGGGCCGGCGGGCGAACGCACGGTGCACCTGCCCCGGGGCTCGGTCTTCACCGTCCCCCGGGGCACGGAGCACAAGCCCGCCTCCGCCGCCGGTGCCGCCATCCTGATGTTCGAGCCCACGGGCACCCCGACGGTCGGTGACCGCCACGAGGAGGTCCCCGCGCACGTGGACGCGACCACCGGGCATCCGCTCCGCAGCTGAGCCGGTCCGGCGGTCCCCGCCCGTGCCCTGGCGTCCTCGTGCGAGGAGTGCTCTGGACAGTTACCTCTCACTGAGAGATAAACTGTAGATATGACTATTCCTCGCGCCACGTCCGCCAGGTCTGACATGGACCTGGCCGACGACTTCAGCGCGCTGCTCGTCGGCATACAGCGCCTGGTGCGGCGCAAGCTGCGCCAGGGGCAGGCCGAGCCGCGGTTGCGCGGTGCCCATGTCGAGCTGCTCCGGCTGGTGATGGACAGCCCGGGGCTGCGGGTCTCGGACGCCGCCAAGGAGCTCTGCCTCGCCGGGAACTCGGTCTCCACCCTGGTCAACCAGCTGGTGACGCAAGGCCTGCTCCACCGCCAGGTCGACCCGGCCGACCGCCGGGCCGCCCGGCTGTTCGCCACCGACGAGGCGGTCGAGCGGATCGGTGCCTGGCGAGCCAGGCGCGCGGCGCTGTTCGAGGCCGTGGTGGCCGACCTGCCCGCTGCCGATCAGGCGGCGCTCGCCGCCGCGCTGCCCGCGCTGCGCGGCGTCGCCAACGGCCTGCGGGCCCAACTGGGGGAGGAGGAGCGATGACCGGCACCGAGAACGCGACCGCTGCGGCCACCTCGGACGCCGCGCCTTCGCCCGCCTCCGGCCCCGACGCGGTGGTCTGCCGCGGCCTGGAGTACTCGTTCCACCGGGGCAGGGGCAAGGGCCCCAGGGCGGTGGACGGTGTGGACCTCACCGTCCACACCGGTGAGGTCTTCGGCCTGCTCGGGCCCAACGGCGCCGGCAAGACCACCACCATCCGTGCGATCACCACGCTGCTCCCGGTGCCCAGCGGCATGGTCCGGGTCTTCGGACACGACACCGCGCGCCGCCAGATGGAGGTCCGCCGACTGCTCGGGTACGTGCCCCAGCAGCTCTCCGCCGAGTCGGGGTTGACGGGTCGGGAGAACGTCGCCCTGTTCGCCCGGGTCTTCGACGTGCCGCACGCCGAACGGGCCGCACGCGTGGCCCAGGCGCTGGCCGCGGTCGACCTGACCGAGGCCGCCGACCGGATGTGCGGCACCTACTCCGGCGGCATGGTCCGCCGCCTGGAACTGGCGCAGGCCCTGGTCAGCGCGCCGCGCCTACTGGTGCTGGACGAGCCCACCATCGGCCTGGACCCGATCGCCCGCACCAGCGTCTGGGAGTGCATCGACGCGGTCCGGCGGGCGACCGGCATGACCGTGCTGGTCACCACGCACTACATGGACGAGGCCGACCAGTACTGCGACCGGCTCGGCCTGATGGACCGCGGCAAGATCCGCGCCCTCGGCACCCCGGCGGAGCTGAAGGCCCGGGTGCGCGAACAGGCCCCGGAGCACCCCGACCCCACCCTCGACGACGTCTTCCGCCACTTCGCCGGACGTGATCTGGCGCGCGGTCAAGCCTCGGAAGGAGATTTCCGCGATGTCCGCCGTACCCGCCGAACCGCGTCCCGTGTCGGCTGAGGCCGCAGGCGCAGCCGAGGCCGCGACCATGACCGAAACCGCGACCACGGCCGCCGCCTCGGGCACCGGCCCCGCGCCGGAGCGCGACTTCGGCCTGCTGCTGGTCCCGCCGCGCGCCAGGACCGGCTGGCAGCTGGTCCCGGCGCGGGTGCTGGCGATGTGCGCCGTCGAGCTGCAGAAGCTGCGCCACGACCGCACCGAGCTCTACACCCGGGCCATCCAACCCGCCCTCTGGCTGCTGATCTTCGGTGAGACCTTCACCCGCCTGAAGGCGATACCGACCGGCGGCATCCCCTACCTCGACTACCTGGCGCCCGGGATCATCGCCCAGTCCGCGATGTTCATCGCGATCTTCTACGGCATCATGATCATCTGGGAGCGGGACTCCGGGGTGCTCACCAAGCTGCTGGTCACCCCGACGCCGCGGGCCGCACTGGTCACCGGCAAGGCGTTCGCCGCCGGGGTCAAGGCGGTGATCCAGGCCGTCGTGGTGGTGCTGATCGCCGCGCTGCTCGGCGTGGCGATGACCTGGAACCCGGTGCGGCTGCTGGGTGTCGCGGTGGTGGTATTGCTCGGCTCGGCCTTCTTCTCCTGCCTGTCGATGACCATCGCGGGCATCGTGCTCACCCGCGACCGGCTGATGGGCATCGGCCAGGCCATCACCATGCCGCTGTTCTTCGGCTCCAACGCCCTCTACCCGCTGCACCTGATGCCGGGCTGGCTACAGGCGATCAGTAAGGTGAATCCGCTCAGCTACCAAGTCGACGCTCTCCGGGGCCTGTTGATCGGGGCCCCGGCCCATCTGCCGCTGGACTTCGGCGTATTGGCCGCGGCCACCGCCGTGGGCATCGCGACAGCCTCGGCACTGCTGGGACGGCTGGCCCGATGAGCCCGAAGGCGTAGCCCTAGGGCCTCTCTTATGGATCAGGTCGGATCAGTGCGCGGCTGGGGGCCATAGGCAACCGACGACAACGCAGCGTGGGGGTCGCTCCCGGCCGAAGGCTGGGGGCGTGCGTGCTCCGGCGTCGCGCGCCCGGCATGGCCCATAAGAGCGGCCCTAGTCGACCGGGTGGCCGCTCCGTTCGCGTCGGCCGCCCGGTCGCTGGTGGAGTGCCAGACCCACCGCGCCGGCTGCCGCCGCGAGGCCGAGGGCGGCCAGCAGGCGGGCGGCGTCGGAGGTCTGGGCGGGAGTGAGGGCTGCCGCCAGGACCAGGGCGGAGGCGGCGCAGGCGGACAGGGCGGCGCCGGGACTGGTCGGCAGGTGGGCGTGGCTGTGGGCGTCGATGTGCAGCAGGTAGCCGAGCAGCAGAGCGGTGATCGCCGCCGCCAGCCAGGCGGAGGGCTGGGTGAGGGCGGCCAGCAGGACGGCCGCGGTGGCCAGCACGGTGTTGCGGTGCCGGGCGAGTTGCAGGTGCAGCCGGGCGGACGGGGCGGTGGGGCGGGTCGTCAGCGGCGGTGCGGCCCACCATCCGAAGCCGACTGCCGCCGCCACCCCGACCAGGTGGAGCGCCACCATTGCCCCGCCCATCGGGTTGGTGGCGGCTGTCAGGAGCGCCATGCCCAGGCAGCGGCTGAGCAAGCGCTCGGTCACCGCCCTACCGCTGACCGAGCGCTCGGTCATTGCCCTACCGCCAAACCAGTGCCCAGTCACCGCTGCCTCCCCTGAATCCGCCCGCGCCGCAGCGGCGCGACCGCCAAGTCCAGCGTCTCGCCGGGCTGATGGGTCACCACCGGCACACCCCGATTGCGCAGCGCGAACCGGATCGCCTCGCGATCGGCGCGCCACAGGTGCCCGGCCCACACCTCGGCCTGGTCCGACGGATCCACCTCCGGCTCACCGAACGGGATCTCCACCGCCACCAGCGGGTTCCCCCGGTCGGCCAAGTCGCCCAGCACGTCCAGGATCCGCTGGTCGGCCAGCGGCGTGAACGCGTACACCAGCGCACCGGCCGGCAGCGCCCGCGGCGGCAGCCGGTGCAGATCCGGCGTGCGATACCCGAGGTCCTTGCGCACCTCCAGCACGCTCTCCACGATCCGGTAGAACTGCTGCTCCCCGGAACCCGCCTGCAGCCAGCGCAACTTGCCGCCGACCGAGACCACGCCGACCCGGTCGTGGGTGCGCAGGTACGCCCTGGTCAGGCCGGCGGCCGCGCGCAGCGTCTCGTCCAGCGTGGAGGTACCGGAGACGGGGTCGGTCAGATCGCCCAGCGCGTCCAGCAGCACCACCGTGTCCACCGCGCGCTCCGCGCCGAACTCGTTGATCTGGATGCTGCCGCGCCGGGTGGTCGACGGCCAGTGGATCCGGCGCTGCCGTTCACCCCAGACATGCGGGCGCACCCCGATCACCTCCACCCCCTCGCCCGCCTGCCGCGAGGCGTGCTCGCCGAGCCGCTCGGGCAGCCGGACCGGGATCGGGGTCAGCCCGGCGGCGGTGGGCACCGGGAAGACGTCCACCTCGCCCAGCTCCACCCGCACCGTGCGGCGGGCCAACGCGCCGCCGTCGTAGAGGTCCAGATCGACGGTGCCCACGGTCCAGCGGCCCCAGCGGGCGGCGGTGAACTCCAACTCCACGGCGGCATGGCCGATCCGCTGCTCCCGCAGCGTCAGCCCCGGCCCCGCAAGGAGGCCCGGGTCGAGCAGCCCGACCTCCCCGTCGTGGGCGACGGTGATCCGCGCGGTGACCGTCTCGCCCTCGAAGCAGCGGCGCGGCGCCACCTCGGCGGTGGCCGACACCTGGGTGGGCCTGGTCCGTCCGGGCGCGGCCAGCACCACCAGCACCACCGGGCCGGCCGCCAGCGCGAGCAGCCAGGGCCGGCCGGTCAGCAGGGCGGCGACCGCGGCGGTCACGGCCACGGTCAGCAGGCGCAGCGTGCGCTCGCCGGTCCGCCAGCCGCTCGGCGACGGCGCGGGCCCCTCGCTGAGCGTCAACTGCGTTTGCTCATACCGATCATGCCGCTCCTGCCGCTCCGGCGCGGTGGTGCTCATCACGATGCCGGAACGGCAGCCACGGCGGCGTCCTGCCCGAGCGGCACACCGGGCAGCGTCTGCGGGGTCGGCACCTCCGCCACCAGCCCGCTCAGCACGTCATCGGCCGACACCTGTCGCACCCACAACTCCGGCTTGAGCGTGACCCGGTGGGCCAGTGCGGGGACCGCCACCGACTTGACGTCCTCCGGCGTCAGGTAGTCGCGGTTCGCCAGCATGGCGCGGGCCCGGCCGAGTTGGACCAGCGCGAGGCCACCACGCGGCGAGGCGCCCACCTGGATCTGCGGATGCGACCGGGTCGCGCTGATCAGGTCCATCACATAGCGCACCAGGTCGTCGGCCACCTCGACCCGCTCCACCGCCGCCCGCATCGCCAGCACCGTGGCCGGGTCGGCGAGCGGCTGCAGCACCGCCTCGGGCGCGGCGCGGTCGATCCGGGCCCGCAGCATCCGGGCCTCCGACTCGGCCGTCAGATAGCCCATCCGCACCCGCAGCAGGAACCGGTCGAGCTGCGCCTCGGGCAGTGCGTAAGTCCCGTCGTACTCGATCGGGTTGGCGGTGGCGATCACGGTGAACGGGTCGGGCAGCCGGCGCGTGGTGCCGTCGATCGACACCTGTGCCTCGGCCATCGCCTCCAGCAGCGCGGCTTGGGTCTTCGGCGGGGTGCGGTTGATCTCGTCGGCCAGCAGCAGGTTGGTGAAGAGCGGGCCGGGCCGGAAGACCATCTCGCCGCTGCGCTGGTCGTAGAACGGCGCACCGGAGACGTCCGAGGGCAGCAGGTCGGGGGTGAACTGGATGCGCCGGAACTCCAGGCCGAGCGTGGTCGCGAAGGAGCGGGCCAGCAGGGTCTTGCCGAGGCCGGGCAGGTCCTCGATCAGCACGTGCCCGCCGGCCAGCACGCCGAGCATCACCAGCTCCAGGGCCTCGGGCTTGCCGACCACGGCACGCTCGATCTCGGCCAGCACCTCGCGGGCGAGCTTGCCGGCCTGCTGGGGCGTCAGGTCTTCGGTGGTCACAGGGTCCTCACAGGGTCCAGGGGTGGTACGGGTGCCGACGGGCGGGCCGCCGGTTCACAGCGCGTCGAGTCGGTCGATCAGCGCGTCGAGCCGGTCGGCCGGGATGGTGGTGGAGGGCGGCGGCTGCGCCGGATCGACCCAGGGCCAGAGGTCCGCGCCGACCAGGGCCGCGGCCTTGGCGGGTTCGGTGTGCAGTGACACGGCGTGGCGCTCGGAGAGCCGGGCGGCGTAGAGGCGCTGCAACTGGGGGCGGAGCGAGCTGAGGTAGCCGTCCGGGTCCAACCCGCCGCGGACGATCCAGTACCAGTCGCCTATGCCAGGCAGCCGGGAGGTCATCAGCCGGGTGCTCCGTCGGTAGCCGCTGTCCTGTGAGGCCGCGCCGGCCACATAACGACCCGTCAGCAGTGCGACGGCGCCCAGCACCGCCGCTCCCAGGCCGAGCCCGGGCAGGCCGCCGACCAGGCCCAGCACCAGTTCGGCGCCGACCGCCACCGGCAGCAGCAGCGTCAGTGAGTGCCGCACCGATCCGACCTGGTCGGTGGCGTCCGGAGCGTCCTGGTCGGCGGTGCTCCGACCGACCTGGTCCGTGTGGTTCCGGTCGGGCATCAGGAGACCCCCTCGGCGGGTTGCCCGAGGTGCCGGGCGATCGTGTCGAGGGCAGCGCGAGCGCGGTCGAGCTCCGGCACGCCCATCGGGTGGCGGGAGTAGCGGGCCTCCCGGAACAGCGCGGTCAGCGCGGTGCCGGCCCCCGTGGGTACGGTGCCGAGGGCCACCGCGCGGGCCAGCAGCTCGGAGGGGCTGTCCGCGATCCGGCGGGCGACCCCCGAGGCCGCGAGCGAGTCCTCCATGGCCGCGTAGCAGGCGATCACCGCGGCCCGGGCATCGGTACCGAGCAGGGCCTGCCGCCCGGAGCCGACCGCTGCGGCCAGTTGCTCCTGCTCGTCGAGTGCCCGGCTCGGCACCAGGCCCGGCACCCGGGTGCGGCGAGGCACGCGACGGCGCTTGCGCAGGGCGTTGAGCAGCAGGCGGCCGAGCAGTACCGCGAGCACCAGTATCAGCAGGGCGAACACGATCGCGATCGCGTTGCCGATGGCGGTGTGGTCGGCCCCGCCCTGCGCGGGCACCGGCGGGAGCTTGGTCTGCGGGAGCCGCACGGGCGGGGTCGGCGGGGGCCGGTGGTGGGCGTTCACGATGGCCAGCGCGGTGACCGGCAGTACGACCGCGGCGGTCGGCAGCAACCACGCCGCTGTCCTGGTGAGCCGCTCGGCCCGGGGCGTGAGGCCCGTCAGGTGGCGGACCGCCGCACGGTAGTCCCGGCTCACCGTCCCCACCACGATCGCCCAGCCGATGCCCAGCAGCGCCACCCAGCCGGACGCTCGGCCCAGCGGAGCACCGCCCGTACTGAACAGGCCGGTGGCCGGCCGCAGTATCAGCGCCGCGAACGCCAGCCCGACCACCGCGGTCAGCGCCAGTGCCGCACGCAGCACCGGGCGGTCATCCGCCGCCGGTCCGGGGCTTGCCGCGCCCGGTGGACTCGGCGGGGTCTCTGATCGCGCACCGGCATGGTCGGTCGGCGTGTTCGGTCCGGACATGCGTGTGGAAATCCCCCCGTGCGGGACCGCTTCGAGGTGCGAGCACGGCCCGGCAGGGCCGCAGCTTCGCACAGCTCACGCTGGATTGTCAGCACCCGCAACATACACGCGGTGGCGGGCGGAACTACGATGGGCCACCTGGTGGCCGAGGTCGGGAACTGTCGCTCGTTCAGCTACCTGGGTGCTGTCATATCGACAGACCGTCAGCTGGGATGACTGGGGGCTGGGCATGGCCGCTGTTCAGGCGGAGGGCGCTCGACGCCGATGGAGAAGGGCCAGAGGAGCCGACGCGCCGCGCGCCAAGCGGAAGCCGCGGCCGTTCTGGCAGGAGCTGCCGATCCTGGTGGTCGTGGCCGTGCTGCTGGCCCTGGTCATCAAGACGTTCTTCGTCCAGGCGTTCTCGATCCCCTCCGAGTCGATGCAGAACACCCTGCAGCCGGGAGACCGGGTCCTGGTGGACAAGTTCACCCCGTGGTTCGGCGCCACACCGGAGCGCGGCGACGTGGTCGTCTTCAAGGACCCGGACGGCTGGCTCAAGGGGGAGGGCGAGAAGGTCGACCACCCCAACGTGTTCCAGCAGGCGCTGAGCTTCATCGGGTTGATGCCGGGGGCCGGGGACCAGGACCTGATCAAGCGGGTGATCGCGGTCGGCGGGGACACCGTGCAGTGCGATCCGGGCCAGCCGGTCCGGGTGAACGGCACCGCGCTGACCGAGCCGTACATCTACCCCGGCGCGACGCCGTGCGACGACTACTCGGTGGGCACGATCACGGTGCCCAAGGGCAAGCTGTGGATGATGGGGGACCACCGCAACGACTCCTCCGACTCGCGGTTCCACCACAAGTTCGGGCCGGGCGACGGCTTCGTGCCGCAGTCGGACGTGGTCGGACGGGCCTTCGCCGTCGCCTGGCCGCTGTCCCGCTGGTCCACCCTGCCCGTCCCGGCCACCTTCCAGCAGCACTCGCTGGCCGCCTCGACCGCCGCGAGCACGGCGGTGACGATACCCGTGCTGCTCTGGTACCGCCGCCGCACCCGCCCGCTCGGAGCTGACCAGCGCCAGCGGGCCCGCATTGCACGCTGACCAGCGCCAGCGGGCCCGCATCGGACGCTGACGAGCGTCAACGGGCCCGCAGGAACTCCCGGTTGAGTGCGCCGATCGCGTCCAGCCCGATCCCCTTCGGGCAGGCCGTGGCGCACTCGCCGGTGTTGGTGCAGCCGCCGAAGCCCTCGCTGTCCATCGCGTTCACCATCGACCGCACCCGGGAGCGCCGCTCCGGCGCGCCCTGCGGCAGCAGGTTGAGGTGCACCACCTTGGCCGCGGTGAACAGCATGGCCGAGCCGTTCGGGCAGGCCGCCACGCAGGCGCCGCAGCCGATGCACTCGGCGTGCTCGAAGGCCCGGTCGGCGGCCTCCTTGGGAACCGGCGTGGCATGCGCGTCCGGGGCGCTGCCGGTGGGGGCGGTGATGTAGCCGCCGGCGCCGATGATCCGGTCGAAGGCGGAGCGGTCCACCACCAGGTCCTTGATCACCGGGAAGGCCGCGGACCGCCAGGGCTCGACGTCGATGGTGTCGCCGTCCTTGAACTGGCGCATGTGCAACTGGCAGGTGGTGGTGCGTTCCGGGCCGTGCGGCTGCCCGTTGATCACCATGCTGCAGGCGCCGCAGATGCCCTCGCGGCAGTCGTGGTCGAACGCGACCGGCTGGTCACCGCGCAGGATCAGCTCCTCGTTGAGGATGTCCAGCATCTCCAGGAACGACATGTCCTCGGTGATGCCGCTGACCTGATAGACCGTCATCTCGCCTGGCGCGTCCGGTCCGGGCTGCCGCCAGATCCGCAGGGTGAGGTTCATGCGTAGCTCCGCTGGGTGGGGTGGACGTAGTCGAAGACGAGCTCTTCACGGTGGAGCACCGGCGGGCCGTCCGGATTGAACTCCCAGGCGGCGGAGTAGCCGAACTCCTCGTCCCGGCGGGCTGCTTCGCCGTCCGGGGTCTGGCTCTCGATGCGGAAGTGGCCGCCGCAGGACTCGGCGCGGTGCAGCGCGTCCAGGCACATCAGCTCGGCCAGCTCGAAGTAGTCGACCAGCCGATTCGCCTTCTCCAGCGACTGGTTGAGCTCCTCGCCGGTGCCGGGCACCTTGAGTCGCCGCCAGAACTCGGCGCGCAGCTCGGGGATCCGCTCCAGCGCCTTGCGCAGGCCGGTTGCCGAGCGGGCCATGCCGCAGTCGTCCCACAGCAGTTCGCCGAGCTCGCGGTGGAACGAGTCGGGGGTGCGGTCGCCGTCCACCGCGAGCAGGGCGGCCAACCGGTCGGCGGCCTCCGCCCGGGCGGCCTCGACCTCGGGGTGGTCCGGGGCCAGCGGCTCGGCCTTGGTGCGGGCCAGGTAGTCGTTGAGGGTCGGCGGCAGCACGAAGTAGCCGTCGGCCAGGCCCTGCATCAGGGCGCTCGCACCCAGCCGATTGGCGCCGTGGTCCGAGAAGTTGGCCTCACCGATCGCGAACAGGCCCGGGATGGTGGTCTGCAGGTCGTAGTCGACCCAGAGGCCGCCCATGGTGTAGTGGATCGCCGGGTAGATCCGCATCGGCACCCGGTACGGGTCCTCGGCGGTGATCCGCTGGTACATCTCGAAGAGGTTGCCGTACCGCGCCTCGACGGTGTCCCGGCCGAGCCGGGCGATGGCGTCCGCGAAGTCCAGGTAGACCCCCTGCCCGCCCGGGCCGACCCCGCGGCCCTCGTCGCACGCCGCCTTGGCGGCCCGGGAGGCGATGTCGCGGGGCACCAGATTGCCGAACGCGGGATACATCCGCTCCAGGTAGTAGTCCCGCTCGGCCTCCGGGACCTCGTTCGGCGGGCGGGTGTCGCCCGCTGCCCTGGGCACCCAGATCCGGCCGTCGTTGCGCAGCGACTCGCTCATCAGGGTCAGCTTGGACTGGTGGTCGCCGGAGCGCGGGATGCAGGTCGGGTGGATCTGGGTGAAGCACGGGTTGGCGAAGTAGGCGCCGCGCCGGTGAGCACGCCAAATGGCCGTGGCATTGGAGTTCTTGGCGTTGGTGGAGAGGTAGAAGACATTGCCGTAGCCACCGGTGGCCAGCACCACCGCGTCCGCGAGATGGGTCTCCAGCCGGCCGGTGACCAGGTCGCGGGCCACGATGCCGCGCGCCCGCCCGTCCACCACCACCAGGTCCAGCATCTCCGTCCTGGCGTGCAACTCCACGTTGCCCGCGGCGATCTGTCGGGACAGCGCCTGGTAGGCGCCCAGCAGCAGCTGCTGCCCGGTCTGGCCGCGGGCGTAGAAGGTGCGGGACACCTGCACGCCGCCGAACGAACGGGTGTCCAGCAGACCGCCGTACTCCCGGGCGAACGGCACGCCCTGGGCCACGCACTGGTCGATGATCTCCACCGAGACCTGGGCCAGCCGGTGCACATTGGACTCGCGGGCCCTGAAGTCCCCGCCCTTGACGGTGTCGTAGAACAGCCGGCGGATCGAGTCGCCGTCGTTGCGGTAGTTCTTGGCCGCGTTGATCCCGCCCTGGGCGGCGATCGAGTGGGCCCGCCGCGGTGAGTCCTGGAAGCAGAACTGGACGACGTGGTAGCCCTGTTCGGCCAGTGTGGCACCGGCCGCCCCGCCGGCCAGGCCGGTGCCCACCACGATCACCGTGCGGCCGCGCCGGTTGGCCGGGTTGACCAGCTTGGCCTCGAACCGCCGCCGGTCCCAGCGCTCTTCGATCGGCCCGTCCGGTGCCCTGGTGTCGGCGATCGGGGCGCCGACGGTGTAGTCCTGGTAGCTGGTCATCGCGTGGCCCCCATGGGTGTCGTTGCTCACTTGGCGGCTGTCGCTGCTCACTTGACGGCTCCCGTCATCACGGCGATCGGCACGGAGAGGAACCCGGCGGTGAGCGCGAACGCCAGCAGGTTGGCGCCGGCCTTCAACGCCCGGTCGCGGCGCGGGTTGTTGAGGCCCAGGGTCTGCGCGGCGCTCCAGAAGCCGTGCCGGACGTGCAGGCCGAGCGCCAGCATCGCCAGGCAGTAGATCACGCCGCTGTACCAGGAGTGGAAGGACGCCACCACGTTCTCGTACGGGTGGCCCGGCTCGGCCTTCGGGTTCACGGTCAGCGTGGTGAGGTCCAGGATGTGCCAGACGATGAAGAGCGCCAGGATCACCCCACCCCAGCGCATGGTCCGGGTCGCGTAGCTGCTCCGCGCTCGCCGGTGCTGGTAGCCGGTCGGGCGGGCCCGCAGGTCGCGGCGGCTCAGCTGGTAGGCGGCCGTCCCGTGCACCAGCACGGCGGCCAGCAGCACCATGCGGGCGATCCAGAGGAACCACTCGTGCCCGAGGAACGGCTGCCCGATGGTGCGCAGCCAGGCCGCGTACCCGTTCATGTCGGCCGGGCCGAAGAAGATCTTCAGGTTCCCGATCATGTGGAAGACCAGGTAGCCGAGCAGCACCGCGCCGCTCACCGCCATGGCCGCCTTCTTGCCGACGGTCGAGTCCCACAGGACCGCGATCGCGCCGCGGCCGACCGCGGGCGTGCTGCGTTTGCTGGTGCCGGAGCGTTCGGTGCGCTCACTCGTCAGAGCCATGAACATGACGGTAGGCAGTGCCTTCATCATCCGTCCAAGACATCTTTCTGCTCATCACGATAGGCAGCACCTATCATGGCTCCATGCAGCTCCAGCAACTGCGCTACTTCGCCGCCGTCGCCGACACCCACCACTTCACCCGCGCGGCCGAGCGGCTGCATGTCGCGCAGCCCTCGCTCTCCCAGCAGATCCGCTCTCTGGAGCGGGAGTTGGGTGCGGAGCTGTTCCATCGCGGTCGCGGCGACACGGCGCTCACCGACGCCGGCCAGGCGCTGCTGCCGCTGGCCAGGCGCATCCTGGCGGACGCCGAGAGTGCCCGCAGCGCGGTGCAGGAGGTGGTCCAGCTGCGGCGCGGCCGGGTGCGCCTCGGGGCCCCGCCGAGCCTGTGCACCAGCCTGGTGCCGGACGTGCTGCGCGCCTACCGCGCCCGCCACCCGGGCGTGGAGCTGCTGGTCGGCGAGGGCGGCTCCCGCGACCTGGTGGGCACCCTGGCCGCCGGCGAACTGGACCTGGCGCTGGTGATCACCCGGCCGAGCGGCGAGCGGCCGCCGGGCATGGCGCTGACGGAGCTGCTCCACGAGGACTTGGTGCTGGTCTCCGACCGCCCGCTGCGCCGCCGCCGGATCCGGATCGAGGACCTGCGCGGCCGGCCGCTGGTGATGTTCCGCGAGGGCTACGACCTGCGTGAGGCCACCCTGGCGGCCTGCCTGGCGGCCGGCTTCCAGCCCGAATTCGCCGTCGAGGGCGGCGAGATGGACGCGGTGCTGGGCTTCGTCCGAGCCGGCCTCGGCCCGGCCGTGGTCCCCGGCATGGTCGCGGCCCGCAGCGGGCTGGCCGTCACCCCGTTCGCCGACCACGCGATGGGCCGCACCATCGCCCTCGCCCACGGCGCCGAGCTGCCCCTCACCCGCGCGGCGGCCGCCCTGCGCGGGGTGCTGCTCGGCTACCTGCGCCAGGCGGGCGAAGCTGGCGCGCTGCCGCCGGGGACCAGGCTGCTGCCACTCGGCTGACGGCCCGCCGGTTCGACGCCGGGGATCAACGTCGGGGTTCAACGTCGGGGTTCAACGCCCGGGTTCAACGCCCGGGTACAAGGCCAGGGTTCAACGTCGGGGTCAAGGCCGGGGTTCAACGTCGGGGTTCAACGCCGGGTCAAATCCACCCCCGCTTCGAGGCATTCAGGCCGGCTTGGAAACGACTCGCCGCGTCCAGGCGGACCATCAGGCCGGCCATCATCCGGCGCACCGTGCGCAGCGACAGTCCGAGCTTGCGGGCGGCGACGTCGTCGGTGTGGCCGGCGGCGATGATCTCCAGCAGGGCCTGCTCCATCGGGGTGCAGCCGTTCCGGTCGGTGGGCGCGGCCTCACCGAACGGTGAACCCACCGACCAGAGTTGATCGAACAGCGCGCAGACCGCCGTGACCATCCCGAGGCTGTCGACCTCAAGTGCTCCCTCGCGCGGGTCGTTCGGGTCGAGCGGCAGGATCGCGAGCCTGCGGTCGATGATGACCAGCGGCATCGGCACGGTCGGAACGGTCCGCATCTGGCCGCCGAACCCGGTCAGCCAGCGGGCGTAGTTGTAGGCGTCGATGTCGTTGCGGACGCTGTCCCGGCAGATCGCGCGAATCGTCACGCCGCGCTCCAGCGCCTGCTGGTTGAGCGGCTTGGCGGCGGCCCGGGCGTCGGGCCGGTGGGCGCCGCCGGGGTTGAGCGAGAGGCACTCCGACTCGGTGCGCTGCTGGAGTTCGGCCAGCCGTTCGCGTACCGCCTCCAGGCCCAGCAGCCGGCGGGTGGCCTGGCTGCCGTCGTCCCGGCGGCGGTCGTGTTCGGCGGCGATCGCGGCGATCGCCGTCCTGGTGGCCTCCAACTGCGCCTGCTTGGCAGCGGCTTCGGCCTCCGCCGCGGCGAGCAGCGCGGCCAGGCCCACATCCGGGCTGACCGGCCGCAGTCGGCCGTCGGAGGCGACCGAGGGCTTCAGCAGGGCCAGATCGGCGAGTTCGTTCAACGCGGCCCGCACCGCACCCGGCGGCAGGCCGGTGTCGCGCGCCAAGTCGGCCACACCGTGCTCGGGTTGGGCCAGCATGGCCCGGTACACGGCCTCGGCCTGGCTGCCGAGACCCAACGTTTCCAGCACCACGAACCCCCCGATCGTTTGGCTGAGTACGCACAGTGTCGTTGCTGTGGCTGTACGGAGCAAGAGTCGTAACCGTTAGCGGGGGAGGGGCGCGCTGACGCCATGGTGCCAGACACGAGGGGCACGCTGACGCCATGGTGCCAGACACGTTGGTGCCAGGGGCAGGCCGGTGACAGCGCCCCGCCGGGTTGCCAGGCTTGAGCCAAGCGCCGCGGCACCAGGGGAGCGCGCACCCCCTGGGTACCAGAACTCCCGCTGCGCACACCCGACCTGTCACCGACCACTCACCTGACGTTGGAGCCCGCCATGAAGAAGGTCGCCGTCCTTGCGCTCACCGCACTGCTTGCGCTCGGCCTCGGGGCCGCCGTCGCCGCCCCCATGCACCGGGCGGCCGCCGGCACCGTGGCCGACGGCTACGGCTGGGGCAGCGTGGTCCTGCCGACACACTGACCGGCCGATCCGACCGGTCGACGGCACGAGGCACCGCACATGGCATCCGCGTCCCTCCCCCGGAGAACGCCATGTATCTGATCACCCTCCAACTGACCGGCCCTACCGGAGCGTTGTTGGACGCGCGGATACTCACCGAGCTGATCGACTCGTACAGCGGGCCGGTCGACAGAGTCGAGCATCTGCGGGTCCACTGCGCTCCGGGCCGGGCCGACCTCGCGCTGTTCCTGCTCGCCGATGACCCGTCGGCCGCCGACCGGGCGGCCCGGGGCGTGTGCCGGCGGTCCCTCGAACGGACGCCATGGCTCGCCGGCTGGCAATTGCGGGACCGCTAGCGAGTCCTGGGACTCGCCCGACCGGCCGGACCCGCTGCCGACTCCGCAGGGACCGCGCGAGCACTGCCGCCCCTTGAGGAGACGTCTTGTCAGAACTCGCCGACAACGCGGGGATCTCCCTGCTGTTGCACACCTACCCGCCCGCCCTGGTGGACGGTGCGGTCGCCGCCTGCGGGCGCACCGAGAAGCGCCGCCGGCTGCTCTCCGCCCGCACCATGGTCTACTTCGTCCTCGCGATGGACCTCTTCGCGCCGGCCCCCTACCAGGAGGTCATGGGCCGGCTGACCACGGGACTGCGAGCCGCCGGCCTGTGGGGAGCGGAATCGCTGCCGAGCCGGGCGAGCATCTTCCAGGCCCGCGAACGCCTCGGGTCGGCACCGCTGTTCGCCCTGCAGCGCTCGATAGCCCGACCGCTCGCGCGCCCCGGGTTGCCGGGCAGCCACTGGCGGGGCCTGCGGCTGACGCACCTGGAGCAGGAGGCCCTCGAACTGCCCGAGCGGGCCTGCCGGTCCACCAGGCCGCGCGTCGTCGCGATGGTCGAGAGCGGCACCGGGACGGTCCTCGACGCGGCCGTGGGCGCGGGCGATCCGGATGGCCGACTGCTCGGGTCGGCGGGCCGCGGCACGCTGTTGACGGTCTGCGGGCAGCCGCTGCGGCTCGCCGACCTGGACGCGCTCTCGGCCGCCCGGGTCGCGCTGCTCTGGCAGCTACCGGACGGCCACCGCACCCGCCCCACCCCGGAACGACTGCTGCCCGACGGCTCGTACCTCACCAGGCTCGGCGGCCGGCCGCTGCGAGTGCTCGCCCCGGGGATCTTCAGCAACCTGCTGGACGCCCAACGGGCGCCGGCTGCCGAGCTGTTGGGAGTGCTCGCGAGCACCGCCGCCACGGACGGCACCCTGCGCGAGGCGGTGCTCGGCGTCCGGGGGGAGAAGGGGCCGCTCACCAGCCGGACCTTCGACGGCATCCAACAGGAGGTCTGCGGACGGCTGCTGGTGCACCACGCACTGCGGCGGGCGGATCGGATCTGCCTGGTGCATCACGTGCGGGCGGTTCGGGATTCAGTGGAGCGGGATTCCTCGGGGCGGTCGCACGCTAATCAAACAGCGTTGACCGTATCTCGGCACTGACCCAGAATTTTTCCTGTGAGCAGCGGGCGGAAGCGACCGGAAAGTCCCGGGCCGCACCGCTGAATTGCTCAGCAGTATCGAATCCCCCGGACATCCGTGATCGATGAAGGGAATCCCATGAACCTCCGCAAGAAGATCGCCGCCGCCGCAGTGTCGGTCGTCGCCCTCGGCGCGGTGGCCATCGGCGCCTCGCCGGCCTCGGCCAGCCCCGGTGGCTGCGTCTCGGGCACCGACGCGTGCCTCTTCTACCACTCCAACCTCGCCGGCGCCTTCAACGGCGATGGCGGCAACGACAACTACGGCGCGGCCTGGTACTTCGAGGGCTGCTCCAACGGCAACTGCGACGGGCAGGGCCAGCAGGTGAAGAACAACACCGCCAGCGTCTACAACGAGACCGGGCGCACCCTGGTCATCTACGTCAACTCCAACTGGTCGGGACCGTCTCAGGCGATCGGCGCGTGGACCGCGACCAACCTCGACTCAGAGCTGTACAACAACAACGCCTCGCAGCACTTCTTCTAAACCCTTCCGGAAAGTGCTCCGTTGACATAGTCGCGGTGCAGTGAATTCGGCGGCCGGCCACGAGGGCGAATTCGTGGCCGGCCTGCGGAATCCCCTTGTCAAGTCCGGTCCGATCACAGGCAAAGGATGTCTTGGGTATGGCTCCCGCTCGCCGCATCACACCCCTGATCGCCGCCGCGCTGGTCGCGATCGGTGTGTTCACCGCAGGATGCGCCACCTCGACCGGGCCCAGGGCCACCGGCCCAGCACTTCCACCTGCAGCCGTCCCGACCACGCTGGCGCCAATGCCCCGCCCCGCGATCGGTGAGATCCCCGTGGTGGACAGCACGGACGACAAGACCATGCCGGTGGACGCGTACCTGTTCACCACCGAGCAGCGCGGGCAGGTGGACACTGCCCGAGGAACCCTGGTCGCCCAGTGCATAAAGCGGTTCGGCCTCACCTACACCCTGCAGCCCGAGTCCGGTGGCGCGCCCCGCACCCAGGCCACTCACCGGTACAACGTGGCCGACCCGTCGAACGGCTATCGTCCCGCAGAGCCCGCCCCGGCGCGGCCGAGCCCCACGCCGATGCCTCCTGACATGGTCAACGTCCTGACGGGCGCCCGCCCGGGAAGCTCGCCGTCGAGCGCGACCTACCACGGCATACCGATTCCCAAGGGCGGCTGCCTCGGTGAAGCCGACGCGCGACTCACCGCGCAGGGAGGCTCGATTGCGGACTCTCCGCTGGCGACCAGCATCAACTTCGACCTCTACCGGCAGTCCATGACGGACGACCGGCTCACCACTGTCTTCCGGAAGTGGTCGGACTGCATGAGGACCAAGGGCTTCAGCTACCCGACCCCCAACGACGCCGGGAACGACCCGCGTTGGAAGACCGGCGGCGCCACCCCCTCGCCCCAGGAGGTCGCCGCGGCCACCGCCGATTCGACCTGCCGGCAGCAGACCAACGTCATCGGCACCTGGTTCACCGTCGAGTCGGCCTACGAGACCGAGGCGATCCAGGCGCACCAGCAGGAGCTAGCCAAGGTGCGGCAGGGCATCGCGGCAGTGGTCAAGAACGCCGACGTCGTCAACTCCGGTGGCACGCTGTGAGTTCGCCCAAGACGGTCGCTCCTATCCTGGTTTGCTCACCACGGTGATCAGGCAGTCGGTGCCGGGCTTGATGCCCGAGAGAACGAACATGCGCTCCGAGCGCTCCCACGCTCCCGGAAGCAGCACTCCATCGCGCTCCAACTCGCGGATGTGGGACATCGCCAGCTGGTTGCGGGTGGATTCGCTGTCCATGGCACCAGGAAAGCTTCGGCGGATGTGGACGATGGGGGCGTCATCGGCGATGAGCGGCAGGAACTTGGTCACGAACGGGAGGGCGTCCTCCATCGTCGGGAGGATGGGGCCGTTCCTTGCGACGATGACACCTTCGATCCCTTCGGGATCCCTCGGCTTGACGTCATGGCGTCCGGTCGGGAGCACCGGCGTGGTCAGCTCGCTGTGGGTTGGGCAGGCACCGTAGGGAATGCGCGGCATGTCGACGGGTCCGGTGCCCGGTGGGGGGTATTCGCTCAAGCAGTCTTTGCACAGCGTGTACCGGCATTGCTGGCATTGCAGCCCTGCGGGGTTGATCGACCTGATCGTCTGGCCGCTGGGAACGAGAGCATGGGGCGAGCACCAGACGGTGTGGCAAGCCGAACACTCCGTCATGAGGTCTGCCAGAAGCGCGCTTGCCCGTTGCTGACCGGTCAGCGGCTCAGCCGCTTGGAGGTTGGTCGTGCGGCTCGTCGACAGGAGCATCCGAGCGATCTGCGGGGCCAGGAAGCCTCTGGGGGAGGGATGGCGCAACTCCCGCAGGACTTCATCCATCGCCGTTCTGCGCCGACCGTCCTGGAGGAGATCCTCCACTCGCCCCAGCAGGCTCGCCTCAGTACCCGTGTCCGGTGGACTCTCGTTCAGCGGGCCCTTGCGCCGCTCGCTCCACCACTCCCGCAGTCCGAATCGTGGCATGGGATCACCGGCATTCTCTGAGTGCGGCTGCTTCGAGGTGACGACCTGCGGCGGTCAAGGCATGCACGGCCGTCCGGTGCACCTCTGTGAAGAGTTCCTGGGGCAGGGGCGCGGTCAGCAGCCGGTTGAGGTGGTTCACAGCCTCGCCGGAGCGGCCCAGCCGGAGCAGGGTGTGCGACAACGCAAGTTCCCTGCGCTGCTCGTCGGCCTCGACCAGTGGAATGGCCGTGGTGTGCAGCGGCGGTCTCCGAAGGCCCGCGTCAAGCATGACGGCGAGGTCCCGGAATGACAACGGACGGTTCTCGCTCAGCACTTGAAGGCAACTGGAGAGGATGATGCTGATGTCTTCAGCCGGGGGAGGGGCCGGTACTTGAGTCAGTGTGCCCTGACCCCAGTAGTACAACTCCTTGGTGCGCTCCTGCGGTCCTGCGGACGCGTAGTAGTCAAGAAGCTGGGAACGCTGCGTGGCCGGATCCGATGCCAGTGGAAAGGGGTAGGGGAGCTTTCCCGTACAGGCCTGATAGAGGAGCACGCCGAAGGAGAAGATGTCCGTTCGCGTGTCGCACGGTTCCTGCCGGAGCGCCTCGGGCGCGGCGTATGCCCAGGTTCCGCCGCGCGCCGACGGAAACCGTCCGCCTTGGATGCGGACCTGCAGTGCGAGGCCGAAGTCGGCGATCTTGGCGCTACCCGTGTCGTCGATGAGCACGTTCGACGGCTTGATGTCGAGGTGCGCCATCTCCGTGCGCTTGGACAGATGAACCAGGCCGGCGCACACACCCTGAAGTACCTGAGCGAGTCGATCCGGCACCGGAGGCGCCTCCGTCGGGCGGAGGACGTCGGTGTGCCGGCCGCTCGAAGACTGGAACGAGGGGGAGTCGTGCAACTGCCTCAGCAAGTCGGCCAGCGTCGAGGGGGCGTATTCCAACACGATGCCCCGGCGGCCGCCGATCGCTGTCTCGTCAAGAGCGGTGACGACGTGGGGATGGGGTTCGAGTCCCAGGAGCATCGCAAGCTCGGCATCACCGACAGATGAACCGGAGCGCGGGATCTTGATCGCGCGGCGACCTCCTCGCTCGACATCGTCCACCATCAGAACCCACGATTGGCCGCCACGACGGATCTCCGACACCGACCAGCCGCCGGCCACCACATCGCCCACGGCTGCGGGTGCGCCGGCGAGAAGCTGAGGAGGCTCGCACGGTCCGTCGACGGTCAGGTCATCGTCCATCTCCTGCTTCCTCCTTACCCTCATCCGCATCCTCATCCTCTGACGCCGTCGGTTCCGCGTTCGGGTCGTAGAGATCAGGTGCGCTGAATTCCACCAGCATCGTTCCACTTGCGACGCTGATGCGGTCCTTGTCACCGACCGGGCATGAGTCGCCCTTGGCGATCCTCAACTGCCGCGTGGCGCCGGCAAGGAACGCGGGGTGGGAGCCGAGGTGCTGATAGACGAGCGTCGTGCCGACCAAGCTCAGCTGGCCGTGGAAGCGACTGTCGCGAGGGTCGGGCAGGTACACGCGGCTGGCCGAACTTCGGCCGAACGAGATGTTGAAGTCATCAGTCTCCAGAAGGAGTTCCGTCTGACTTCCCCGTACCCACGACAGACGGAGGGTTCCGCGGATGAATCCGCCGACCGGTGCGGTGAGACGCAGACGCTCCGGCGCGAGCGCGACGAGGTCCTCCACGCATGAGAGCAGGACGGTGTCACGGTTCCAGCGCTCGGCGTTGAGACGGGCGGACACGACACCGATGACGCCACCCGTCCCGGTGAGCAGCACCGGTGCGCCGCTCATACCGGGTTGAGCGTGCCGGCAACTCACCTTCACCCAGGCACGGCCGGTCTCCGCCGTTACGCCCACATAGTGGCCCACCCCGGAGTCGTAGTCGCGCGAGGCGGCGAAACCGCGCAGGTGAACCGGATCACCGGGGGTGGCGCTCGTGTGTGACACGAGCGCCATGGGCTGCCACTCGGCGGCCGCGCCAAGCTGCACGAGTGCCAAGTCGGCTGCCGCGTCTGACGGAAGTGCGGTGTCGACCGGCAGCGACACCCCGGGCATCGTCAGCGGCTCGAAGGTCCATTCGGCCTCTGGGTGAGGAGCGATCACGTGTGCGGCGGTGGCAGCCAACCCGTCGGCGGTGACGATGAATGCGGTGCCGACGGCGACACCGTCACGCACCAGCCTCCCGACCACGTCCATGGCGACCCCTAGTCCGGGAAGAGCCGGTTGGCCAGCGCGAGCAGAGGATCACTGCCGGGCTGAGCCTCGGCCGAGAGCCGTTCGGCCGATCCGTCCGCACGTGAACCGCGGGACGCCTTGACCGCCGCGGCGAGTTTGTGGCCGTTGAGAGCAGCCGTCTGGTTCGCCTCCGCGCGGCTTTCGGCGGCGTCAGTGCGCGCCTTAAGGTCCTCAACTCGCTGTTTCTGCACGGTAGTGCCGAACAACGCGCCGATCGCCGCAAATGCGACGGCCTCCACCGAGGCAAGGACGACAAGCAAGCGTGACCACGTGATCTCGCTCGCACCGGTGTCGATGGCCAGCCAGACGAGGAACCCGAGCCACACCACGACGATCGCGACGGCAACGACGAGCGCAACCCCTGCGAGCGACCCGCCCGACCCCCTTGAACCGCCGCCCTCGTCCTCACTATGAGACACCCAGCCCCCTTCTCAGTCGCATCCTGCAGCTGCTCCCGCCGCCAGCAGGGCGTTCTCGCGGCCAAGAGGCCACCCACCCCTGCCTCGTGGGCATTTCCCTTCTACCACTTCCGGGTCGTCCGCTGCCCGCTGTTGGGACATGTCCTCACACAGTCGTCGCCGAAGTCGGTGGCCTGGCAGGGTGCGGTGCAGCGATCATGGATCGGATGCGAACCCACTAGCGACGAGGAAGCGCGCCCCATGCCAGTGCCTGCCGACCCGACGGTCCTGCACCCGATGCCCGAGCACCCGCGCGTGGTGCTGCTCAAGCCGCTGGTGAAGTCCCCGCTGATCGAGGTCGGGGAGTACTCCTACTACGACGACCCGGACGACCCGACCGCGTTCGAGACGCGCAATGTGCTCTACCACTACGGGCCGGAAAAGCTGATCATCGGCAAGTACTGCGCCCTGGGCACGGGAGTGCGGTTCATCATGAACGGTGCCAACCACCGGATGGACGGCCCCTCGACGTTCCCGTTCCCCACCATGGGCGGCTCCTGGGCCGAGCACGTCGACCTCCTCACCGGCCTGCCGAACCGCGGTGACACCGTCGTCGGCAACGACGTCTGGTTCGGCCACAGCACCACGGTCATGCCGGGCGTGCGGATCGGACACGGCGCGATCATCGCCTCCGGCGCCGTGGTCACCAGCGACGTCCCCGACTACGCCATCGTCGGCGGCAACCCGGCCCGCCTCATCCGCACCCGCTACAACGACGAGGACATCGCCCGGCTGCTCGCGGTGGCCTGGTGGAACTGGCCCGCGGAGCACATCACCGACCATGTGCGGACGATCATGTCGGGGAGTATCGCCGACCTGGAGGCCGCCGCGCCGGACGCGCCGCGGCCTTGACGGGGGTGCCGCGGCTGAAGTCCGCCGTGCCGGTGGTGGCGAGGTCCGCCACGGCAAGGTGTCCTGCAACGAGTGGAGCGAGAGGAGCAGTTGATCGGTGGGAGACCTGCAGCCGGTGTCAGCCCTAGAGTGACCCGATGGCTATCCACATGGATCAGAGCTCGTTGCAGGGCCCCGGGGATGAGATCGCACGGTCGGTCCCGACCAATGTCGTGGGCATGGCCCCGGTGTTCACCGACCCGCTGTGGCGGATACCCGTCCGCCTGAACCCCGTGGAAGTCGAGCTGCTCCGTACCGAACCGCTGCGGCGCCTGCACTTCATCACGCACGGAGGGGCCACGACGATCACCACTCTGCAGTCGTACTCCAGGCTCGAGCACACTCTCGGTGTCCTCGCGCTGGTCGCACACTTCCGTCCGGAGGACGAACTCCTGCGGGTCGCCGCGCTGTTGCACGACATCGGGCACCTCCCATTGAGCCACACCTTCGAAGGCATCGGCGGCCTCGACCATCACGCAATCGGCTTGCAGGTGTTGCGGGCTGAGCCGATCCGTCCAGTGCTGGAGAGGCACGGGATCGGTGCGGAGGCCGTCACCGCCGCACTCGGCGGGCAGCAGCTCTCGCCCCTCATCGGCCGCTCCGGCCTGCTGAACCTCGACCATCTCGACTCCTTCGTGCGCAGTGGGCGTGCCGCCGGGCGCCTCGATGCCGATCCAGCAGTCATGCTGACCCATCTCGACCTCGAGGAGTCGGTGGTGTCGACCGACCATGAGACCGCAGCATCACTTGTCTCCCTGGTCTGCGGCGAAGCACGGCTCCACACGTCGTGGGACAGCGTGGGTACCAGCTCGGTGGTCCGGCGTCTGGCCGGCCGGCTACTCGACAACACCACGCTCACCCCGGCCCAGCTCGCCCGGATGGCCGATCCCCAGCTCTGGTCCGCATTCGACTCCTGTGCCGCCACTCGAGCGGAGAGCGGCATGGTCCGGTACGAGCCGCACCGGCTGAAGGTCGTGGCTGGACATGCTTCCGGGGATCCATCCGGGTGGGACTTCTCACTGCGCAAGATCTACAGCTCCGCACCGCTGGTGGAAGGAGAGCGAATCGAGGTGTCCGCGCCCGAGCTGGCGGCTGAATTGAACGCCCTGAGGTTGCTGCCCACCACCTTCCGCGTCTGGTGGAGCTGAGTGACACAGTCAACACGCTGACGCCGGCCCGGCACAGCAACCGAGCGAGGCGTCCCGACAGGGCCAACGTCGGCTGCGCGGCCAGAGGTCACCGAGTGGCCGGGTCGGCCGTCCAACTGGCCAGCAGCCGCACCGCGTCGGCGGTGGGCGAACCCGGCTCGACGTTGTAGACGCACAGCGTCTGGTCGGGATCGCCCGGGGGCTGGAAGGACTCGTAGGCGAAGTGCAGCTCGCCGACCTCAGGGTGCACGTAGGACTTGCTGCCGTGGGTGCGGCGCAGCACCTTGTGGTCGTTCCACCAGGTGGTGAACTCGGGGCAGCGCAGGGTGAGTTCGCCGACCAGATCGGCCAGCCGGCGGTCGTGCGGATAGCGGCCGGCCTCAAGTCGCAGGATCGCCACGGTCTCTGCGGCGATCCGGGCCCAGTCGCCGACCTTCTCCCGGGCGGTGGGGTCGAGCAGGTAGTAGCGGGCCACATTGCGCTGGGTGGCCGGCAGCGCGTCGAAGTCGGTCAGCACCTCGCGGGCCAGCCGGTTGGCGGCCAGCACATCGGTGCGCCGGCCCAGGACGAGGGCCGGGACGTGCTCCAGGGTCTGCAGCATCAAGTGCAGGCCCGGGCGCACCCGCTGCGGGGCGGCGCTGCTCTGCCTCGCCGTGCCGGGGCGGGCCAGCAGGTCGTTCAGGTGCTCGTGCTCGACCGGGTCGAGCTGCAGGGCGCGGGCCAGCGCGTCGACCACCTCGGGGGAGGGGCGGCCGGAGCGGCCCTGCTCCAGCCGGGTGTAGTACTCGGTGCTCACCCCGGCCAGCCGTGCGACCTCGTCACGGCGCAGGCCGGGCACCCGCCGCGCCCGGCCGCCGGCCGGCAGGCCCGCCTGCTCGGGGGCGATCCGGGCCCGGCGGGAGCGGAGGAAGTCGGCGAGCTCGCTGCTACGGTCCATGAACCCATTGTGGGACAGCGAACTGGCGTGCTGGTGCGCGAGGGTGGCCCTGCCAGTACCTGCCTCGGGCGGGCCATTCAAGCCGCTTCCAAGGCCCCTCGGCGGTGGTCAGATGGATGTGCGGCCGACGGAGAGTCAGCCGGACGAACACTCAACCTCCCAGTACCGAAGGCGCATTCACATGTCTGTTCACACCCCTGCCCAGTCGCTCACCGGTCGCGTCGCGGTAATTACCGGCGCCTCCAGCGGAATCGGCGAGGCCACCGCCGAGAAGCTCGCCGAACTCGGTGCCAAGGTCGCCGTGCTGGCCCGGCGCGCGGACCGCCTGGACGAACTGGTCACCCGGATCCGCAAGGACGGCGGCACCGCGCTGGCGATCGCCGTGGACGTCACGGACGTCGCAGCGGTGCGGGCGGCCGCCGAGCAGATCGAGGCCGAACTCGGCACCGCCGACCTGCTCTTCAACAACGCCGGGGTGATGCTCCCGGCTCCGATCGAGGAACTGGCCACCGACCAGTGGCAGCAGCAGATCGACCTCAACATCACCGGCCTGATGAACGTGATCGGCGCCTTCACCCCGCAGTTGGTGGCGGGCGCGGCCGAGCGCGGCGTGGCCGACCTGATCAACACCTCCTCGATCGCGGCGCAGAACATCTTCCCGACCTTCGCCGTCTACTCCGCCACCAAGGCCTACGTCACCCACCTGTCCCGGCACCTGCGCGCCGAGTTGGGCGCGAAGAACGTGCGGGTCTCGGCCTTGGAACCGGGCATCGTCGGCACCGAACTGCAGAGCCACGTCACCGACACGGGCGCCCAGCAGTGGCTGGCCGACTCCAAGCAGACGATGGACTGGCTGACCCCGCAGGACGTCGCCGAAACGATCGCCTTCCTGGCCGCCCTCCCGCCGCGCGTCAACCTCCAGCAGGTCACCATCATGCCGACCGGCCAGCCCAGCTGAGCCCGTACGGCACTCGGTATGCGTGCCGACTACATGAGCGCGCGGTGCGAGGCCCAGGAGCGATCCTGGGCCTCGCAGGGGAGTTGAGCGGTAGGCACGGGGCTCAGGGGGTGGGGAAGCCGCCCTCGCGGAGGCTGGCGATGAACGTCGACCAGGTCTCGGTGGGGAAGACGAGGGCAGGGCCACCGGGGTTCTTGGAGTCGCGAACCGGGATCACTCCGGGGCAGCCGTCAGCGACCTCGATGCACTCGTTTTGTGCCCCGGAGAACGTGGACTTGCGCCACGTATAGGGCATGGGTTCCGACTTCGCTCGCATGTGTGCTCCTCGCTGCGGTTTCTGGAGAGGCGCCAACCAACAGGCGCGCCGGAGGGCCCCGTAGCGGATGCCCGCTATGAACGCGCTCCACGCGCTGACAGAGAAGGCCAACATTGGCCCTCCCGTGTCCTTCGAGTCACGAATGTCATCGGGGGATGGTCCTGCAAGACGCTGCTCTCCCCGGGCGGGCTCAGGGAACGCAATGCCCATCGGGCGTAGTGACAGTGCCGTCATGGACGGATGTCACGAAGGCTCGCCAGGCGCTGTGGGGGAACGCCAGGATGGGCCCCTGCGGGTCTTTGGAGTCACGTACATCAAGGCCGGCTTCGGAGCGGCGGACCTCTATGCATTCGCCGTTCTGTCCGCTGTAACTGCTCTTGAACCACTGGTGCGATGGGGTAGACATGTGCCGAATCATCTCTAAAGTCAGGGCAGTTCGCTGGCCAGCCTGGTAATGAAAGCCTCAGATTCCAGGACGCTCAATGCTGCTGCGCGTAGGTGGTTGAAAGCGTGGTCGTAAGGAGCCGTCTCCCTCGGATCTTCCAGGTAGGCGTGGCTGGTGGCGTTCTCCAGGACCACGACCTCCAGGCTTGAGGGCGGAGGGAAGCGGTAGGCCATGAACGGGAACGGTCCGCCCATGACGGCGCCTGCGGTGAAGGGTAGTACCTGCACAGTGACGTTCGGAAGCAGCGCAACCTCTGCCAGATGAAGTAGCTGATTGTGCAGTACGGCGGGCCCGCCCACTTGTTGGCGCAGGGCCGCCTCGCCGAGGATCAGCCACGTGGTCAACGGGGCCGGCTGTGCACGAGTGAGCGCCTTTTGACGCTCCATCCGCACCTGGACCTTTATCCGTTGCGAGTCAGTCAGTGGACCGGCCGAGCCACCCTGGATGATGGCGGTGGCGTACGCCTCCGTCTGAAAGAGACCTGGAATCACGCTTGGCTGGAACCCTCGGCACTCCGAGACGTCTTCCTCAAGTCCGATCAGATCCAAGAAGTCCTGGGGAAGCTGATCTTCCAACATCCGCCACCATCGCTGATGGCGTCCCTCCCGGGCGAGGGCGAGCCAGCCATCACGTTCCTGCGGATTCACCACGCTGTACAGATCGAGCAGCGCCTTCAGGTCGAGCGGGCGGATGCCACTCCGGCCGGACTCGATGCGGCTGATCTTTGCGGGGTGACAACTCAACTGCGCGGCAGCGTCCTCCAGGAGGAGACCGAGATCCTCGCGCAACCGCCGCAGGTTGGTCCCGAGGACTCGGCGGCGTACGGTCGGCCGCTGCTCCACTCCCACGAACGCCCCCTCTGTATAGCTGGATCAAGCCTCATCGCTCGGCATGCTACTCGGCAGCGCAGGGGTGCAGCTTTCTTTTGGTGTCTGACTTGCACTTTGACTTGCTTGCGAGGACCCTACGAAGGGTAGTTGCAAGGACGACCGACAGTGACGCTGGCGGCTCGTTGCCCGGGCATTCCTATGCCCTCGGCTGGCTGTCGCCAGGTGCACGCTCCTGCGCCGAGTTCACCAACCATCCACCCCACGGAGCTCGCCATGCCCGAAACCCCCGCCCCCACCCCCCGGTTCACCACCCCCGCGGACTGCTGGTTCCCGCGGAGCAAGCGCACGCCCGCCCTGGCTCGCCGGCTCCTGCGCGACTACCTAGCTCGCACCTCCGGGGGCGAGCGCTTCCTGGATGCGGGGGAGTTGCTGGTCAGTGAGTTGGTCACCAACGCTTGGCGGCACGGCACCCCGCCCGGGAACCTGATCTGGGTGGGGGTGGAGCTCATCGACGGCGAACTCCTCATCGCCGTCGACGACGCCAGGGCTGACGCGAGGCCCGAGCTCAAGTCCCTGACGGTGGACCAGAAAGGCGGGCGCGGCCTCCACCTGGTCAACGAGCTCGCCAGGGCCTGGGGGCACGGCCCCCGCAACGGCATCGGCAAGCGCACCTGGTGCCTCGTCGGCCCTACGCCCACCGAACTCGAGCAGCCCCGGATCCCCCGCCCGGTCATGGTGGAGATCGAAGGCATCGCGCCCCCTGCGACCTTCGCGCGCCTCTCCGACGCGCTCACCGCCACCTGGGAGTCGCTGCACCGCCTGCCCTTGGGCGACATGCAGTCCGATTGGTTTGCTCATCACCTCACCTGCCCGGACGCCGTCCCCCGCGCCACCGAGGCTCTCGAACGCCAGGGCGAAGTGGCGCTCCCCTTCGCCCTCCGCGACAACCGCCATGTGCTCCGCATCCGGCCCGCCAGCGGCTGCTGACGGCCCAATACCTCAGCGATATGGTCACCCGCATGATCGAGGAGCCCACCTACCTCACCGAGACCCGCACCTCCTACGACACCGTCGCCGTCGACTACGCCGCCTTCGTGCGACCCGCCTTTCCAGCGCGACAAGTTGGGGCGGGGCATGCTTGGCGCCTTCGCCGAACTTGTGCTCGCGTCGGGTGGCGGCCCGGTCGCTGACGTGGGCTGCGGGCCCGGTCATGTGACGGCGCATCTGCACCAACTGGGCCTGGACGTATGCGGGATCGACCTTTCGCCGGGGATGGTCGAGGTGGCTCGGCGCGACCACCCCCACCTGCGGTTCGACACCGGCACCATGACCGCCCTCGACCTCCCCGGCGGCCAACTCGCCGGCATTGTCGCCTGGTACTCGATCATCCACCTCCCATCCGCCGAACTCCCCGCCGCCTTCGCCGAGTTCCACCGGGCCCTGGCCCCCGGTGGCTACCTGCTGCTCGGCTTCCATGTCGGCGACGAAGTCCGCCGCAAGCGCGAGGGCTACGGCGGCCACCCCATGGCCCTCGACGTCCACCTCCTCCAACCCGACCGCATCGCCGAACTCGCCACCGGCACGGGCTTCGTGACGCAGGCCCAGTTGCTGGAGGAACCCGGGGCCCGCGTCCCGCACGCCTGCCTGCTGTTCCATAAGGCGAACAATGATTATTGACCCATGGGTCAACTACTCGATACGGTCCAACCATGGGCAGGCCGAAGAGCTTCGAACCGGACGTCGTCGTCGCACGGGCGATGGAGACGTTCTGGACCAACGGCTACGCCGGCACCTCGCCCGCCGACTTGGCCGAGGCCACCGGCGTGGCGAAGGGCAGCCTGTACCACGCCTTCGGCTCCAAGCGGGAGTTGTTCGGCAAGGCACTCGATCGATACGGCCGCGTCGGCTTCGAGCTGACGGAGGAGGTCCTCGCGCGACCGGGTACCGCCAAGGAGTGCATCCGCGCCTACCTGGTGCTCCTTGTGGAGGCGGATCTGAACGGGCCGGTCCGGCGCGGCTGCCTTGCCATGAACACCGAGCTGGAGCTTGGTGCGCAGGACGAGGAGGCCGCCCTGGTGGTGCGCCGCATGGTGGAGCGCAGCATCCAGTTGCTCGCCGGGCGCATCGAGAAGGGCCGGCTCGACGGCGATGTCGCTGCCGAGGTCGATCCCAACGCCCAGGCGCGGTTCCTGATGAACACCATCGTGGGCCTGCGCGTCATGGTCAGGACGTTCGACGGCCCGGTCCTGCACCAGATCATCGACACCGCTCTCGCCGGCCTCTGACCCGCAACTACCCCGGCAGGGGCCATTTTTGCGGCTCGATTTTTGACCTGTAGTTCAAGAAAGGGACCCTCATGGACCTCGGAATCACCGGCAAGACCGCCCTCGTGACCGGCGCGAGCCGCGGCATCGGCCTCGCCATCACCCAGGCGCTGGCGGCGGAGGGCGTCAAGGTGGTGGGCGCCGCCCGCACCATCACCCCGGAGCTGGAGAAGGCGGCCGCCGCCGTCATAGCCACCGACCTGAGCACCCGCGAGGGGGCAACGACGGTGGCCCAGCAGGCAATCGCAGAAGTCGGCGGGCTCGACTTCCTCGTCAACAACGTCGGCGCCGGCGACCCGGACAAGGTATCCCTCGCCGGCTTCCTGGACACCGACGACGAGCAGTGGCAAGCCGTCTTCGACCTCAACCTGTTCAGTGCGGTGTGGACGACCAGGGCGGCACTGCCGAGCATCCTGGAGCGCAAGGGCGCCATCGTGAATATTTCGTCGATCAACGCCCGCGTGCCTACCGGGTCCCCGGTCGGGTACGCCGAGGCCAAGGCCGCGCTGACGCAGTTCGGCAAGCGGCTCAGCGAGGAACTGGCGCCGCGCGGCGTCCGGGTCAACACCGTCTCGCCGGGCGTCACCGCGAGCCCGATGTGGACCGACCCGAACGGGTTCGGCGGCCAGGTGGCCGCGGCGTTCGGCGTCAACCACGGCGACCTTCTCGCCGGTCTTCCAGGGCAGTTCGGCATGGCCTCGGGACGCCTCACGCAGCCCGAAGAGGTGGCGGACCTGGTCGCCTTCCTGCTGTCCGAGCGCGCAGCCAATATCCACGGCGCCGACTACGTCATCGACGGCGGCACGCTTAAGGCCGCATAGCCCCCGCAGCCGCAAAGCCGCAAAGCCGCAAAAGCCCCATGCCCCATAGCCGCCGAGCGGCCAGAGTTGCGGCGGAAAATCCCCAGCGCCCCGGCGGTCGCCGAGGTACCGTCCACTGGTGATCGATAGAGACGGGTACTTCGGAGAGAAAATCGCAGAGCGCTACGACCAGCCATCAAGTCCCGCGTACCAGCCCGACGTTATCGAGTCGACCGTGGACTTCCTGGCCGAACTGGCCGCTGGCGGACGGGCATTGGAACTCGCCGTCGGGACGGGACGGATCGCGCTGCCACTCGCGCAGCGGGGCGTCCCGGTCCACGGCATCGAGCTGTCCCGTGCGATGGTGGCCCGGATGCGGGCCAAGCCCGGCGGCGACGACATCGGCGTGACGATCGGCGACATGGCCACCACCACCGTGGACACCACCATGGACGGGCCGTTCTCGCTGGTCTTCCTGGTCTACAACACCATCATGAACCTGACCACGCAGGAGGCCCAGGTCGCCTGCTTCCGCAACGCCGCGGCGCATCTCGCACCCGGGGGCACCTTCGTCATCGAGACCATGGTGCCGGAGCTGCGGAAGATCCCGGCCGGGCAGAACATCGTCCCCTTCCACAGCTTCCACAACTCGCACAACAGCACGAGTGGTTGGGCCTACTCGCAGTACGACACCGTCACCCAGGCGGCGAACTGCCACTACATCAGCGTCACCGCCGACGGCCGCGGCGAGCACCGCGAGGTGCCGTTCCGGTACGTCTGGCCGGCCGAGCTGGACCTGATGGCCCAACTCGCCGGACTGCGCCTGCGCGAGCGCTGGGACGGCTGGACGCGCAAGCCGTTCGCGGACGACAGCGCCCAGCACGTCTCGGTCTGGGAGAAGCCGGTCGACTGACAACCCGCTGCTGGGGGCCACCCGAACGGCGTCAGGCCAGTTCGGGGTAGCCCCGGTGCTGGGCCCATTCCGGGGCGAGGATGGCCATGTCGTGGTCGTCCACCCACTCCTCGCCGAAGCGCAGCACCTGGCGCCGGGTGCCCTCCAGGACGAAGCCGGCCTTCTCGTAGCTGCGGCGGCCGCGCGGGTTGTGGCCGTAGACGGTGAGCGAGATGCGGTGCAGGCCGAGTCGCTCGAAGCCGTACCCGACGATCAGCCGCAGCGCCTCGGTGCCCAGGCCCCGGTCGCGCCCGGCGGCGGTCAGCAGGATCCGGAAGCTGCAGCTGCGGTCGGCCGGGCGCCACTGGTTGAGTACCGCCTCGCCGACGCAGTGCCCGGTGGCGCGGTCCACGATCGCCAGGTCGAGCCGGTCGGGCTGGTCGGCCCGAGTGCCGTACCACTCCCGCATGGTCCGCTCGGCCTCCTCGTCCCACGGCGGCGGTGTGCCAGGATCGCCGTCCGTGAAGCGGAGCACCTCCGGGTCGGTCAGCCACTCGCGGATGACCGGGGCGTCCTGCTCCAGCTCGAACGGGCGCAGGATCACCAACTCGCCGGTGAGGGTGGGTTTGACGGAGAAATCAGCGAAGGTGTCGGCGTCCTGGTGATCATCACTCATGGCGCGCATTGTGGGTGGCGTTCGGTGCGGCGGGCAACGGGTTTTCCGCGCAACGGCCCTCCAACGCATCGGCCCCCAGAGCAACGGCCTTCCAGCACAACGGCCTTTCAAGGGCGGCGGTCCAAGTGCCGCCCCTGACAGGACTCTTGGTCAGCCCATCGGCACCTCGCTCTGGGCCGGCGTGGACGGAGCCGGGATCTGGGCCTTCGAGCTGCCCAGCGCCTTGAGGCCGTCCAGCAGGGCCTGGCCGCCGGGGCTGCCGAAGCCCGAACAGGCGTCCCAGCCGGGGCCGGCCGGGTAGGCGCCGTTGCTGCCCTGGGTGATGTCCCGCAGCACGCCGCTCGCCAACTTGCCGTACAGCAGCGGGTTGAGGAACCCGACCGGCGCGCCCAGGCCCTGGTTGACCCGGGCCAGCAGCGCGGACCACTGCGGTGCGGCCGCGCTGGTGCCCCCGATCTGGACCAGGTGCTGACCGTCCACGCTGATGATCACCACTCCGGTCTGCGGGTCGGCGAGCGCGGAGACGTCCGGCACCCCGCGGCCCTTCTGATGCGGCGGATTGGCCGACGGCGGCACCGGCGCCGAGGCCTGCCAGGTCGGCACCGGGAACCAGCGGCTGACCCCGCCGCCGGTGGCGCTGCCCGGCCCGTCGTCCCAGACCGTCTCGCTGACCACCTGCCCGCCGTCGGCCACCAGCCGGGTGCCGCCGACGCCGAGGACATGCGGGCTGGACGCCGGGAAGTCGGCGTGCGCCCGGTTGTCGCTGCCCTGGTCGCGGGAGCCGTCGTCACCGGACGCGCAGCAGATGCTGATGTTGCGCAGCGCCGCCTGGGCGAAGGCCTGGTCGACGGCGGTGATCGCCATCCTGGTCCACGCCGAGCCCGGATCGTCCTCCGGGTTGCCGTAGCTGCACGAGATGATGCCGGGGCGGTTGGCGGTGTCGGTGGCGATCGCGTTCATCGCGTCCACCCAGCCCTGCTCCGTGAACTCGGTGAAGTAGACGACGATCTTGGCGCCGGGTGCCAGCGCCCCGACCATCTGCAGGTCGAGCATGATCTCGCCGGTGCTGTCGGCGGGATCGCCCTGCCCGTCGTCCTGGCCCGGATCGTTGCCGGGGCCGTGCACCGTGACGTCGGTGATCTGCGGCATCGGGGCGTTCAGCAGCTGGGTGAAGTAGGTCTGCAACGCGGACGGGCTGTAGCCGCCGGACGGCACGCCGGGCTGGGTCTGGCCGTTGAAGGCGAGCACGGCGATGGTCTGGCCGGTGCCGTCCAGCGAGCCGGGGTAGGCGTAGGGGGCGGCCAGGTCGGTCGGCAGGAAGGTGCCGGGCGGCAGGCCGCCACCCGCCCTGGCGGGCAGCTGGGTGAGTGGGATCCTGGCGGTCTGACGGGTCAGCAGGTTGGCGCCCAGCGGCCGGTTGTCCAGGCCGAGCACGGCGGTGATGATCCCGTGCAGCTCGGCGGGCACGTGCACCGCGCCCTGGCGGCCGCGGTAGCTGCGGTGGCGCTGGTCGCGGTCCCGGTAGGTGTAGCGGGCCAGGGTGACCTGGAAGGCCTCGGACATCTGGGCGGTGGTGCCGGTCAACCGGACGCTGCGGGCCAGCTCGTTGACGGAGCTGACCGTCAGCCCGTGGCGGGCGGCGAACCGCTCGACCGCCTCCACGTCCTGCGGCGCGGCCCGGTTGGCGGCGTTCAGCGCCGCCTCGTCGGGAGCGGCGCGCTGGGTGGGCGGCACCATGGCGTAGTCGGTGGGGTCGGGCGTGGCGGGGGCAGCGGGGTCGCGTCGCAGGTAGACGGTGACGGACAGGGTTTCGTTCGGGCTGACCGGTCCGGCGACCACGGCGCCACGGCGTGGCGTTCGGTCGCTGTCCGGCAGCGCGAGGTAGTGGCTGCGCGACATGGTGTCACCAGCTTCCGGCCCCAGCCTCCCGGGGCCTGGGAGTGAAACAGCAGGAACTCGATGCGTACACATACATCGCACGCATACCAACACAGCGTTCGATGTATGTGTACGACAGACATGTACTTTGTATACTTAGCATTGCTCCCGGGAGGCGAGGGAGTCAAGGGGGCGACGGAGTGAGGAGGCCCCCATGGTGGCGAATGCGCAGAGCGGGGCGCGCGGGACCGGAGCGCAGGCCGGGCGCGGGCGCCTGACCAGGCCGCGCGTGCTGGCTGCCGCGATCGACCTGGCGGACCGTCAGGGACTGGCCGCGCTGACCATGCGCCGGCTGGCCGCCGAGCTGGGTGTGGAACCGATGGCGCTCTACCGCTACGCCTCCGGCAAGGAGGCCCTGCTCGACGGCATGGTGGAGGCCTTCTACGGCGAGGTCATGGACCGGCTCGGCCCGGTGCGGCCGGGGGACTGGCGGGGCGAGGTGCACCGGATCGCCGACCTCTTCTGCGCGGTGGCCGACGTGCACCCGAACGTCTTCCCGCTGGTCGTCTCCCGGCCGCTCGCCGTACCGGTCTCCCGACGTCCTGCGCCGATGTTGCGGCTGAACGAGCGCATGCTCGGCCTGATCACCAGTGCCGGGTATGACGATCGCACCACGCTGCGGCTGTACCGCGCACTGGTCGGCTGGGTCCTCGGCTACCTGCTGGTCGAGAAGCGCCCGGTGGTGGACAACCCGGCCGAGCCCGACCCGCTGCTCCGCCTCGGTCTGCACCGGCTCCCCGCCGCCGAGTACCCGCGCCTGCGCGCCACCGTTCCCCTGCAAGCCGACCATGACGCCCAGGCCGAACTGACGGCCGGTCTGGACCTGCTGCTCGATCAGCTGCCCCCACCGAAGCCGGTGCAGAAAGCCCGGAAGGTGGCGAAGAAGGTAGCGAAGAAGGTGGCGGGAGAGGGCGGAGAAAAAGGTCGATAAGAAGGTCGGTGGAGAGGTCGACAAGAAGGTCGAGAGGAGGGGGCGATCGGCGAAGTAGGAGCAGACGGCAACGGGGTGGCAGGCGGGCAGAGGCGTGTCAGGGGTGCACAGGGTGGCGTGAGCACGGCACAGTGGCAGGCAGCGACGGCGGGTGCGTGCAACGGTCGAACGCCCACCCGTATCCTGACCTACCAGCACGGACCCCGGGACGCGACCACGCTCCACCCGCAGCCCGACGGCCGTACCGACGCAGCCCCCCGCCACGAATCCGGACGTTCCCCATGACAGTGCTTCCCGTCAAGAACGCTGATGTACCGCAGCAGGACCGCTCCGGCGACCCTGCGCCCGACCCCGCGGCCGACCTGGGCGAGAACCTGCTCAGGTACGCCGAACTCGGCGGTTTCACACTGGCCGTGGACACCCACGCCTGGTACACCGCCGCCGACACCGTGACCAACCCCGAAGATGCCCGGGCCGGTTCCACCGCGCTCGCCGAGGTCCGCGGCGGCGACCTCAGCGCACTGCGCGAGGCCGCCGACCGCCTGGCCGCCGAAGCCGCCCTGCGCGAATCCACCACGGTGGCCGAGGTGGTGACCCTCGTCGGCCTGCTGCGCCGGGTCGGGGAGACCGCCGCCACGCTCCGCTCGGGCGCCTACGAGGCGGACCTCGACGCCCTCGCGGCCGCCACCGCCAGCGGCAGTTGGCGCAAGGAACGCGGACTCAAGATCTCCTGGGGCCGCCGCCGCAAGCTGCGCGCCGAGGCCCGCCGACTCGCCGTCGCCGACCGCCCGCGCCGCGACGCGCTGCACGCCGCCCTGCTGGCCGCCGCCGCCGAGCGCGAGGAGTGGCAGGCGCTGGCCCCCGTCGCCGGCACGGTGGCGCGGCCGGTCGACGCCGAACTGCTGGAGCTCACCGGGCAGTGCGCGGATGCCCTGGCCGGCGGACTGCGGGAACTGAGTCGGCTGCTGGACGGCCAGGCGCTGGACGAGTTGGTGTTCGACGAGCTCGGCGAGCTGGTGGAGGCACTGGCCGCCGACGAGGGCACCCTCTACCGTCTGCCCGAACTGCGCACCCTGCGCGCCGAGCTGGAGGGCGCGGGCCTTGCCGAGCTGCTCGCCGAGCTGACGGCGGCTCGGGCCGATCGCGCGGCGGCGGAGGCCGCTTGGACGGCGCGGCTGGCTCACGAGGCGCACGAGGTGCTGGCGGGGGAGTCGGATGCGGCGGACGTGGAGTTGGTCGTGGTCGAAGCTGACACGGCGTCCGAGGTCGAGGTCGACGCAGTGACGGAGGTCGTCGAGAGCGAGGACGACGCTCGGCTCGCGGCCGAGGACGCGGCTGCCGACGTGATCGTCATTCCGTCGCCCTCGCCGGAACCGGCCCTGGAGGTCATCGCCCCGGCCGCCGACGAGGTCGAGGTCGAGGTCGAGGTCGAGGAGGAAGAGCAGGTCGCCGCCGAGCCGGAGCCGGTTGCCGAGGCCGTGGTCGCCGAGATGACGGTCGAGGACACGGAGGAGGCCGGGCCGACTGAGGCTGTTGAGGCCGTGGAGCTCGTCGAGGAGCCGGCCGTCGCGGTGGTTGAGGAGACCATCGAGGTCGTGCCCTCCTCGGAAGCGGTTGCCGAGGAGCCCACCCCCGTCGCCGAGGCGGAGCCCGTCGCCGCCGAGACGCCGGCCCCGGTCGTGACCGAGGACGAGCCTGCTCCGGTCGCCGATGAGCCCGTCGCCGCCGTGCCGGAGGTGACCGAGGAGCCCGAGCCGGCTCCCGTGGCGATCGCTGAGGAGCCCATTGCGGAGCCCGAGCCGGTTGCCGAGGAGCCCACCGCAGAGGCCCTGGTCGCCGAGGAGCCCGAGCCCGTCCCCTCCCCGGTCGCTGAGGCCCCCGCCCTCGTCGCCGAGGAGCTCGTTACCGAGCCCGCCTCCGTCGCTGAGGAGCCCACTGCGGAGGCCCCGGCCGCCGAGGAGCTCGTTACCGAGCCCGCCCCCGTCGCTGAGGAGCCCACTGCGGAGTCCCCGGCCGTCGCGGAGCCCGTCGCGGAGTCCCTCGTCGCTGAGGAGCCCGTCGCCGAGCCCGCCTCCGTCGCTGAGGAGCCCACTGCGGAGTCCCCGGGCGCCGAGGAGCCCGTCGCGGAGTCCCCCGTCGCTGAGGAGCCCGTCACCGAGGACCCCGAGCCCGCAGCCCGCGCCCCCCGGCGCCCCCAGCGGCCGGACCTCACCCCGGGCCGGCCGATCACCGCCTACGCCGCCGAGGAACTGCTCGCCCTGGTCCGCTGGATCGACAGCGACTACACCACCCGCACCGACGACGAGTTGCTGCGCGCCGCGATGAAGGAGCTGGGCTTCGCCCGCCTGGGCCCCCGCATCAAGGAGGCCCTGGCCGCCGCCGTCACCGCCGCGCGTCACGTCGACGAGTGAGCGAACCGGTGGGCCCCGCATCAAGGGGCCCCTGGTCACTGCGGTGGCCGCCGCGCGTCACGGCGACGAGTGAGCGAACCGGTAGGCCCCCGCATCAAGGGGGCCCCTGGCCGCCGCCGTCACCGCCGCCCGCCACGGCGACGGGTGAGTGAACCGGTAGGCCCCCGCCCCTGATGCCGATGCCCCCGTGCCGCCGACCGAGGTCGGCGGCACGGGGGCATCGGCATCATCAGGTGCGCGCCCAACGTCCTTACTGCAGCGGCACGGTGGTGAGCGGCGTCGGGCTGGTGCCCTGCAGCGCGCCGCTCATGGTGTCGCGCCAGATCGGCCCGGCGAGGGTGCCGCCGAAGGCCTGGCCGACGACCGTGCCGCCGATGCTCTGGCCGTCCAGCGGGCGCGGGTTGTCGGTGTCGGTCACCACGGTGGCACCGGACAGCTCGGGCGTGTAGCCCACGAACCACACCTGCTTGCTGTCGTTGGTGGTACCGGTCTTGCCCGCGCTGTCCCGGTCGCTCAGGCCGGCGGGGCTACCGGTGCCGTCCTGCACCACGCCCTTGAGCATGGTGGTGACCTGGTCGGCGGTCTGCGTCGACATCACCTGGCTGCACTGGCTCTGCGGCACGTTGATCGGCTTGCCGTCGGGGCCGGTCACGTCGGTGATGGCGGTGGGGGTGCAGTAGGTGCCGTGGGCGGCGAAGGTCGCGTAGACGTTGGCCATCTCCAGCGGGGTCAGCGCGTTGGAGCCGAGCGCCATCGCCGGGGTGACGGCCAGCTTGTCGCCGCCGGCCTGCTGGGTGATGCCGAGCTTGTTGGTCATCTGCGCCACGTTGCACAGGCCCACGTCGCCCTCCAGCGAGGCAAAGTAGGTGTTGACCGATGCCGCCATCGCCGGGCCCATGGTGAACGGGCCGACCAGCGAGGTGCTGTCGTTGTGCACCGTGCCGGTGCTGGGCTGCGTGTAGCGGCCGCCGTTGCAGTCCGTCATCACCGGCCAGGGCTCGCTGTACGGCGAGGCGTAGGACTGCGACGGCGTGATGCCGTTCTCCAGCGCGGCCGCCGCCACGATCGGCTTGAAGGTCGAACCGGTCGGGAAGCCGATGCCGCCGCCCATCGACTTCTCGACGTTGTAGTTGATCTGCGTCTGGTTGGCGTTCACGCCGTACGGGCGGCTCTGGCCCATCGCGACGATCTTGCCGGTGCCGGGCTGCACCACGGTCGTCGCGGTGGCCGCCTTGTCGGTGGCGTAGACGTGGCTGGTCACCGAGGACTGAAGGGCCGCCTGGGCCTTCGGGTCCAGGGTGGTGTGGATCTGCAGGCCGCCGCGCTTCCAGAGCGCGGCGCGGGCCTCCGAGCTGGCGCCGAAAGCCGGGTCGCTGAGCACCTGGTTCTTCACGTAGTCGCAGAAGAACCCCTCGCCCTGCTGGGCGGTGATGCAACCCTGCTGCGGGCGGCTGACGTTCAGCTGGACCGGGGTGTTGATCGCCTGATCGGCCTGGTCCTGGCTGATGGTGCCGTACTGCGCCATCTTCTTCAGCACGGTGTCGCGGCGTTCCTTGGCCGCCTTGGGGTTGGCCACCGGGTCGTAGCCGCTGGGCGACTGCACCAGGCCGGCCAGCAGCGCGGCCTGCGGCAGCGTGAGGTCCTTGGCGTGGACGTTGAAGTACCGCTCGGACGCCGCCTCGACCCCGTAGGCCTGCTCACCGAAGAAGGTGATGTTCAGGTAGTTGGTCAGGATCTGGTCCTTGCTCAAGGTCTCCTCGACCTTGATCGCGTACTTCATCTCCTTGAGCTTGCGCCCCACCGTCTGGGCCTGGGCCGCCAGCACCGCCTGCTGGTCGTCGCCGGCCTCCTCGACGAAGACGTTCTTCACATACTGCTGGGTCAGTGTGGAGGCGCCCTGGGTGCCGCCGCCGCCCGCGTTGTTGCCGACCGCGCGGAGGACGCCCTTCACATCGATCGCGCCGTGCTGGTAGAAGCGGTTGTCCTCGATGTCCACCAGCGCGGACTTCATCAGCGGGGATATCTGGTCACTGGGCACCACAGTCCGGTCCCGGTCCCAGACGGTGGCGATCACGCCGCCGTTGGCGTCGTAGATCGTCGACGCCTGGCTGAGCGGCGGCGCCTTGAAGTCGTCCGGCAGGTTCTGGAAGTCGTCGACGGCGCTTTTGGCGGTCAGCCCGAGCCCGCCGACGGCTGGGACGGCGACCCCGGCCGTGAGCACTCCGGCGGCCGCGCTTGCGCCGACGAGCTTGGCAGCAAAGCCGCTTTTCTGGATGAAGGTGCCAAAACGCGACGAAGACATGCCTTGCACTCTATGTAGAAAAGATGAGGAATCGGACCAAACGGCGGGCGTCGTCCGTCACAAGCCTGCGACAATGTCCGCCTACGGACCTTCGAGGTGCTGCCCATGACTCCGGCCCCGTCCGGCGGCGAGCTGCCCGGCCCACTGGCCGCGCTGGCACCGTTCCTGGAGCACTACGGCTATCTGGCGGTCGGCCTGCTGGTGCTGCTGGACAATGCGGCGATCCCGGTGCCGGGCCAGACGGTGCTGATCCTGGCCGCCGTCTACGCAGGGGCCGGACGGCTCTCACTGGCCGGGGTGGTGGCGATCGCGCTGCTGGCGGCCGTGCTCGGCGGCTGCGCGGGCTACCTGCTCGGCCGCTTCGGCGGCCGGGCCCTGGTGCACCGCTACGGCCGCTACGTCGCGCTGACCGAAGACCGGCAGCACAAGGCGGAGGCGTTCTTCAACCGCAACGGCGGCAAGGTGGTGCTGATCGCCCGGTTCGTCGACGGGCTGCGCCAGACCTACGGGATCATCGCCGGCACCACCGAGATGGCCTGGCGGCGGTTCATGCTCTGGAACGTCCTCGGCGCCGTGCTCTGGGTCGGGGCCTGGAGCACCGCCGGCTACCTGGCGGGCGGCAACATCAACGAGGTCTACCGGCAGGCGCTGCGGTACCAGCTCTTCCTGCTGATCGCCCTGGTCGTCCTGGTGCTGGCCTGGCTGCTCCGCCGACTGCTGCGCCGACGCCGCGCCGAGCACGGGAACCGCCACTGAGCACGGCCACGGTCACTGCCGCCGCCGCCGCGCACGGGCGCCGCCGCTGAGCGTGGTCAGAGGCGGCGGCGCCGGGGTGCGCACCCGCCGAGGGCGGGCCCGCTGGTCAGGGCATCAGCTTCTCGACTGCCGCGGCGCCCTCCTTCTCCAGCTTCTGGCGCGCCTTCTCGACGAGTTCGGGAGTGACATCCCGACCGGACGCCATCACCAGGTCCACCGGGTCGACGGGATGTTCGGCTCCGGTGTGCAGAAGGTTGTCAGGAGTGGGCTGCTCACTCTCGATCGACTCGGACATGGGAAGCCTCCGTGGGTCGGGGCGTGGCCGGATGGTCCTGCGTTACTCCCGAGTGTGGGCCCGAACCGGTGCGATGCGCACCCCGACGCCAGCACCGAGCGCGGTTCGCTCCCTTGGCCGTCTCGGGTGCGCCCCGGCGGTCGGCGCTGCTTAGTCTGCGGACATGACCAGCCACGAACTGACGTCCCGCGTCGGGGCGCGATCCCGGGAGCAGGTTGAGAGCGCGCTCGCGCGCCTGGAGTACATCGGCGACACCCCCTTCGAACCCTCACCCGCCCGTCACGGCTCGCTGGACGGCTACCGCTGGGCGCTCGGCCGGGCCCGGCTCGCGCCGGTGACCACCAGCATGGCCAGCGGGCCGGAGGGCCCGTGCCCGGCGCAGTTGGGCGCTGAGCAGCAGGCCGCCCAGGTCCGCCATCTCGATCTGCGGGTCGACCCGGCGCAGCGCGAGTACGCCCGAGGCGTCCATGACGCGCTGGCCTGGGTCTGCGCCCGCAGTGACGTTCAGCCGTAGCAGCCCGTACGTTCAGCCATAGGAGGCCGTAGGAGCCCCGTAGCAGTTCGTAGCGACCGCTAGCCGACCACCGGGCCGCTCAGAGGTGCCGCCGCAGGAACGCCAGCTGGTGCCCCAGCAGCTCGGCGCTGGTCACCGCGTGGGTGGCGCCGCTGAGCGGCAGCACCTCGTGCGGGCGGCCGGCCGCGAGCAGGGCGGCCGACAGCCGCAGCGTGTTGGCGGCCAGCACGTTGTCGTCGACCATCCCGTGCACCAGCAGCAGCGGGCGGCGCAGCTTCGGCGCGTCCAGCAGCAGCGAGCTGCGGTCGTACCAGTCGGGGTGCTCGTCCGGGTGGCCGAGGAAACGTTCCCGCCAGTGGGTGTCGTACAGCCGCTGGTCGTGGTTCCCGGCGCCGGCCACCGCCGCGTGGAAGACGTCCGGGCGGCGCAGCACCGCCGCGGCCGCCAGCGTGCCGCTGAACGACCAGCCGCGGATGCCGACCCGGTCCAGGTCCAGCAGTCCCGGTCGGCGCTCGGCGGTGGCGTGCAGCGCGGCCACCTGGTCGTCCAGCGCCGGGTTGACGCTGTCGCCGTACACCTCGCGTTCCCAGGCCGGCCCGCGCCCCGACACCCCGACGCCGTCGGTCACCAGCACCGCGAAGCCCTGCTCGGCGAACCATTGGGACTGCAGCGCCCACCAGGCGCCATCGTCGACCACCTTCTGCAGCGCCGGCCCCGCGTACGGGTCGAGCAGCACCGGCAGCGGGCCGTCGCCCTCCCGGTGCCAGGACGGCAGGAAGAGCTGGGTGCGCAGCCCGCGCGGGCCGACCGCGGCCGACTCCACACGCAGGGCCAGCGCCGGTGCCTCGGCGTGCGAGGCGATCTCGACCGCGGGCCGGCCGGGGCGCAGCACCCGGGTGCGGCTGCCGGGCCGGGCCAGCGAGCGGGCGGTGTGCACCAGGGTGGCCCCGCTGCGCACACCGCTGTGCCGCCCCGGCTCGTCGGTCAGCCGCCGAGCGCCCGACTCCGGCTGCCAGCTCCACAGTTCGACCCGGGTCGGCTCCTCGGAGGCCGCGAAGAGCACCTGGTCCCCGTCGACCGACAGCACCTCGCGCAGCTGCAGCCCGGGCGCGGTGACCGGCTCGCCGTCCACGGTGAGGTGCCGGGTGTCGCCCCGGTCGGCGAACCCGAGCAGCGCGCCGCCGGCGGTCCGCGCGGGCAGGCCGTGGACCAGCTGCACCCAGCAGTCGTCGTGCTGCTCGTGCAGCGTGGTGGTGGCACCGTCGACCGGGTCGATCGCCAGCAGCCGCACGGTGTGCTGGTCGCGGGTCTGCACCGCGGCGAACGGGCCGTGCGCGTCCCAGCCGGCGGCGGTCAGGTACTCGAAGGCGGCGCGGTCCCACCGCACTTCGGTGCGCCGGCCGTCCAGCTCGGTGAGCCAGAGGGTCACCTCGGCGTTGGCGGTGCCGGCCGCCGGGTAGCGGACGGCGCGCGGCGCCAGCTCGGGTCGGGCCGGGTCGGCCAGGTACCAGAGCGCCACCATCGACTCGTCGACCCGGGCGACCAGCAGCCGCATCCCGTCCGGCGCCCACCAGTAGCCGCGCTGGCGGTGCATCGACTCGGCGGCCACATGCTCGGGGCGCCCGAAGGAGACGGCCGGACCGTCCGGCACGGCCACCGCGCGGTCGCCGGTGCCGTCGGCCTCGATCACCCGCAGGGCGTCGCCGCTCAGGTAGGCGATCCGGCGGCCGGTCGGGTCCGGGCGCGGGTCGACCACCGGGGCCTCGGCGGGCAGCCGGCGGGCCGCTCCGGTGGCGGTGTCCACCGTCCACAGCTCACCGGAGAGTGTGAAGACGGCCAGCGTGGCGGCCCGGTCGGTGGCATAGCCGGTGATGCCCCGGCCGAACTGCCGGGTGCGCTCCCGGCGGGTCCGCTCGGCCTCGGAGAGCTGCTCGCCGGCACCGCCGAGCAGTTCGGCCGGGTCGACCAGCAGCCGCTCGACGCCGGCGCGGCCCTCGGCCGGCTCGAGGTCCAGCGCCCAGAGGCAGCCGACCGGGTCGGCGCCGCCGCGGCTGCGCACGAAGAGCACGGTGGTGCCGTCCGGGGCGACGGTGAACTGGCCCGGGGCGCCGAGCGTGAACCGCTGGGTGCGGGTGAGCTGTTCGGGCAGCGTGGTGCTGGTGGTAGTCGACATTCCGACACTCTGCCACTCGCGCGGGCCGGCCCGGAAGCCGGTATTCAGGGCGACACCGCCGGACGGACAGGATGGCACTGCGGGACGGGAAGGCGGAGCCGACCTGACACCCGGTGCCGCGATGGTGGCCAAGTGGCCAACAAGTGACGGGCATTCAGCCGAAAAGAACTGAAAATCCGACCGTCCGGGGTGCGGTGACGCCCCGGCAGGGCCAGTCTGGACCCATGGGCGGAGTCGAGTGGCCACTCAGGGTGACCGGAGCTTGGGTCCGTCCAGGATCCTGGAGTTCTCACCCTGGAGAGGACCCGATGACCTCGGACCTGACATCGCACCAGCTGACCGCCGGCCGGCCGCCGATCCCGATCGACTACCACCCGATCGAGGGCCCCGCCCAGCACCTGCTGGTGAGCGGCGAGCAACTGCACGCCAACGCCTGCCTCTACTGCGGCACCGACCAGCAGCAGCTGCACACCGCCGGCCACGCCTACACGCACAGCGGCGGGCTCGCCTGGGTCGTGGTGGCCTGCGCCGCCCACCTCGCGCTCGGTCGGGCGGAGGTGGCCCAGTCGGCCGCCGCGGCCGCCGAAGCCGCCCAGGCGGCCCGCCCGGCAGGTGTCGATGAATCCGTCCGTCCGACGGTCACCGCCGAGCCCCCGGGCGGGGTGGCGGCCCAGCAGTGACCATCCGGCGGTGCCACCCCGGGGCGCCCGGGGCGGCACCGCCAGTCGTCAGCAGAACCGTTACGCCGGGGTGCCGAAGTCCTGGGTCCACCACGGGCCGCCCTGACCCATGTGCACGCCCACGCCCAACTGCTTGAACGCGCAGTTCAGTATGTTCGCGCGGTGCCCCGGGCTGTTCATCCAGCTGTTCATCACGGACGCCGGATCCGACTGGCCGCGGGCGATGTTCTCGCCCCAGGTGCTCCACTGGTAGCCGGTCGCCTCGATCCGCTGCTGCGGGCCGGCGCCGTCCGGGTTGGTGTGGTCGAAGAACTGGCGGGCCGCCATGTCGTCCGACTGGTGCTGGGCGGCCTGCTGCAGCTGGCCGTTGGCGGTGACCGGGCCGCAGCCGTTCTGGGCCCGCTGCACATTCACAAGCTTGATCACCTGAGTGATGAAGGCCGTCTGTCCGGGGGCCGGGGCCGCGAGGCCGCCCGGGCCGGGCTGCGAGGGGGCGGGCGGCGCGCTGCTCGGCTGGGGCGCGGCGCTGGTTGGCGACGGCGTGGGCGCGGCCGAGCGGGAGGGGGTCGGTGAGTCGGACGGGGAGGGCGAGCTCGACTCGGACGGCGAGGCGCTGGGCGGCGCGGTGCTGGGCGAGGGCGACGGCGAAGCGCCGGCCAGCGCGTCGAGCAGCAGGCCCGCGGTGCCGGGGATCGCCGCCGAGAGCCCGGGGTCCCGTGCGTCGGCCTGCCGGGAGCCGGTGCCGTCGGGGCCGCCGATGCCGTCCCAGACCATGCCGGCCGCGACCAGCACCAGCAGCGCGCCGACCACGGTGGCGGCCTGGCGCCGCCGCCGGGTACGCGCCCGCGCCCGGGCCCGCACCCGGGAGAGGCCCCCGGCGGCCGACCGTCCGGAGCTGCGGCCACCCGTCCGGTGCCGCGCCGGACGGACCGCCGCGGTGGGCGCGTCAGATGTGTTCGGAGCGTCAGCCGTGCTCGGCACAGCAGCCGTGGTCGGCACCTCGGCCGCCGTCGGCACGGCCGGGAACCGGCGTGGCAGCGGCAGCAGCGCCAGCCCCGCCAGCAGCCCCTCGGCGGGCACCAGGCCGCGGGCCGGCTCCTGGCAGTCGGCGCAGTCGCGGACGTGCCGGGTGATCCGCTTGCGCCACAGCGGCGCCGGGGTCCCGTCCCAACCCGCCGTCAGCTCGGCCAGCGCCGGGCAGCCCGGCTGGGCGGCCAGCGCCCGCACGGCGGTCCGGGCGCCGTCGAGGCGCTCCTTGACCCGCTGCACCCGGACCGCGGTGTGCTGCGGGCTCAGCTCCAGCGCCGCCGCCAGCTCGGCCCTGGTCAGCTCGCCGGCTGCCTCCTGCCACCAGAGCGCCAGCACCTCGCGGTCGGCCGCGTCCAGCCAGCGGGTCGCCTCGGCCACCTCCCGGCGCTGCCCGGACAGGCCGAGGCGCACAATGGTCAGCTCGGCGAAGTCACCGGCCGGATCGGGCAGTTCGCGCACCTCGTCCAGTCCGTCGGTCTGGCGGGCCTGCTGGGCACGGTGGCGCTGGCGCACCTGGTTCATCGCGATCGCCACCAGCCAGCTGCGGAAGGCGGCCGGGTCGCGCAGCGCGGGCAGTCCGTCCACCGCGCGCAGCATCGTCTCCTGCACCACGTCGTCGGTGTCCGGGTGCCCGTTCAGCGCCCGGCCGACGATGTTGTAGACCAGCGGCAGGTGCTCGCCGAGCAACTCCTGACGAGCCGTCGCGTCATCCGTCCGCGCCCGCACCGCCAGGTCGCGGTACCTGTCCGTCTCCACCCGTGCCCACCTTCTCCAGCCAACCGACCTGTCCACAGCAGGAGATCCGCGCGGTGGAGCCGGATAACGGAAATTCGGGCCCGACCTTAATCGAACGGTGCGCGGGGCCCGGGCAGCGGGGCCCGGGGTGCGGGCAGCACCAGCCGATTGCCGGTCGGCCGATTGGCGCAAGCCGGGTTGCGCAGGCCGGGTTTCGGAGGCGGCCAGGGCTTGTCTCACGGATCAGGTCGGCCGCGTCGCGCGCCCGGCATGATCCTCGAGAGCGGCCCTAGTCGGCCGGCGCCAGCGGCAGCCGCAGCACCAGCCGGGCGCCGCGCGCCGCGTCCTCGGCGGTGAGGGTGCCGTAGTGGTGGGCGGCCAGATCGCGGGCTATCGCCAGGCCCAGGCCGGCACCGCCGTGGTCCCGGCTGCGGGCGTCGTCGAGCCGGGTGAAGCGCTCGAAGATCCGCTCGCGGTCGGTCGGCGGGATGCCCGGGCCGTCGTCGGTGACCTCCAGCACCGCCAGCTCCGCGCCGTCCTGCGCCAGGACGGTCAGCCGGACCGCGATCGAGTGATCGGCGAACCGCTGGGCGTTGTCCAGCAGGTTGGTCACCACCCGGGTCAGCCACAGCCCGCTGCCGGTGACCTGCACGTCCGGCGCCAGCTCGGCGCTGACCGGCACCCGGTCGCCGTGCCGCTTGTCGACGGCCTCGCGGACCAGCTCGGTGAGGTTCAGCGGCTGGTCGGGGAGCGGCTCGGCGGCGTCGATCCGGGCCAGCAGCAGCAGGTCGACGGCGAGCTGCTGGAGCCGGTCGGTGTCCTCCAGCGCGCCGCTGATCAGCTCCGGCCAGGCGGCCGGGTCGCGGACCGCGAGCGCCACCTCCAGCTGGGTGCGCAGCACGGTGATCGGGCTGCGCAGCTCGTGCGAGGCGTCCGCGATGAACTGGCGCTGACGCAGGCCGGAGGATTCCAGCCGGTCCAGGGTGGCGTTCATGGTGGCGGCCAGCCGGGCGATCTCGTCATGGGTCTGCGGCACCGGGACCCGGCGGTGCAGGTCGCGGTCGCTGATCTCGGCGACCTCGGCCCGGATCGCCTCCACCGGGCGCAGCGCCCGGCCGGTCACCCACCAGGTGACCACGGCCACGGTGACCAGCAGCAGCGGCACCCCGACCAGCAGCGCGGCCGAGGTGGTGTCGTCCGCCGCGTCCGCGTCCCGCAGCGAGGTGCCGGCGTAGACGGTGATCAGGCCGCTGCCGGTCTCGGTGGTGACCTGCACCACCTGCTGGCGCTGCTGGTCGCCGAGCAGGCCGATGTCCCAGGTGCTGCGGACGGTGCCCGGGCTGGTCGGCTGGTGCTGGGAGATCGGGGGACGGCCCGCCAGGTTCTGGCTGGAGGTCAGCACCCGGCCGTTCTCGGCGACCACCTGGATGAAGTCGGCGCCGTGGGTGGGCGGCAGCAGCGGGTCCAGCTTGCCGGCCACGGCCGCCTGCGCCACCGCGTCGGCCTGGGCGTCGGCGTCGGCCTCGGCGTTGTGCAGCAGGTTGGCGTCGAGCAGGCCCACCAGCGCCATCGAGGCGATGGCCAGTGCGATCGCCACCACCGCGCAGGCGCCCAGGGTGGCCCGGGCCCGCACGGTCAGCGGCCGCAGCCTGGCCAGCCCGCGGCGGCGCGGCGGCAGTGCGTTGGCCGTGCCCGTGGTGGTGCCGAGCCGCCGCACCGGGCGGTCAGCCACCGTCGGCCGCCAGCCGGTAGCCGGCGCCGCGCACGGTCTCCAGCGCACTGCGGCCGAACGGCGCGTCGATCTTGCGGCGGACCGCGCTGATGTGCACCTCCACCACATTGGGGTCGCCCTCGAAGGCGCTGTCCCAGACCTGCTCCAGGATCTCCCGCTTGGGCACCACCTCGCCGGCCCGCCGGGCCAGGTACTCCAGCACCGCGAACTCGCGGGCGGTCAGCCGGATCGGGGTGCCGCCCCGGGTGCAGGTGTGCCGGGCCGGGTCCAGCAGCAGGTCGCCGAACTCCAGGCTCTGCGGGCGACGGCGGCCGGTGCGCCGGGCCAGGGCGCGCAGCCGGGCCACCAGCACCACGAAGGAGAAGGGCTTGGAGAGGAAGTCGTCAGCGCCGGTGTCCAGCGCCTCCGCCTCGTCGTACTCGCCGTCCTTCGCGGTGAGCATCAGGATCCCGGCCTCGTTGCCGGCGGCCCGGAGGCGGGCGCAGACCCGGTAGCCGTTCACGCCGGGCAGCATGATGTCCAGCACGATCACGTCGTAGTCGTGCTCGCCCGCCAGCCACAGGCCCTGCGGGCCGTCGTGCGCCACATCGACCGTCATCCCCTCGGCCTGCAGCCCGCGCTGCAGCGCCGCGGCCAGCCGCCGCTCGTCCTCCACCACCAGTACCCGCATGCCACCAGGATTCCAGGCCGACTTAACGATTTGCTGAAGACCCCTTCAGCTAGCTTCAGGCTGGCTTCAGGTGGACCGTCGCATGCTGTGTCGCAGCAGTTCGATGAGATGGGTTGGTTCGAGCGCCGGCGGAGGCCTCGGTCAACACCGACAGGGTGGGGCAAACCGGGCAATTCGCCCATGGGTTGGCCGAGCCGTCGGAGGGCGGACACCCGGTGTCCGGCCGCCATCCACCCGGACTCCCGCTGGGCGGCCTACCGTCACGGCCTGACCGGCCCCGACCGACTCGGGCCGGCTCCGAATGGGATCTCGGGGCCGGTCCGTCCGGCCCGTGGTTCGGCCGGGCAGTCCAGGCAGGGGGTCCCAGTACATCCGTATGACGCAGCGAGTCGCGGGTGCGGCTCCGCTGTCGGCGGGTGGCCGGGCCCGCCTGGGAAGGAGCCTGATGCGGTCGAGTCAGCCGCGCCGGATCACCGTCGTGTCCGCGAGCGTGGGGGCGGGGCACGACGGCGCCGCCCGGGAGCTGGTGCGCCGCCTGAAGGCGGCCGGCTTCGACGCCCAGTGCCACGACTTCCTCGACCTGCTGCCGCCGGGCTGCGGTCGGCTGCTGCGCGCCAGCTACGCGCTGGAGCTGAAGGTCGCCCCGTGGGCCTGGGGCTGGCTGCTGAGCGGCCTGGAGAAGAACCAGTCGTCGTCGGGCATGGTCAGCTCGCTGTTCGCGAAGGCCGCGGCCCGCAGAACCAGGCAGCTGATCGGCAAGGACGTCGCCGCCGTGGTGTCCACCTACCCACTGGCCAGCCAGGCGCTCGGCCGGCTGCGCCGCCGCGGCGAGCTGGACGTGCCGGTGACCACCTTCCTCACCGACATGTCGGTACACCCGCTCTGGGTGGCGGACGGCGTCGACCTGCACCTGGCGCTGGACCCGGTGGCGGCCGCCCAGGCCGCCCGGCACGGCGCCAAGGACATCGAGATCTGCCAGCCGCTGGTCGGCCCGGCCTTCCGTCCGGCCCGCTCGGCCGCCGAACGGGCCCGCGAGCGCGCCCGGTTCGGGCTGCCCGCGGACCAGCCGGTCGCGCTGATCACCGCCGGCTCCTGGGGCGTCGGCGAAGTCGAGCAGACCGCCAGGGAGATAGCCGCCGCCGGGGTGGCCGTGCCGGTCACCGTCTGCGGGCACAACACGGCGCTGCGGGACAAGCTCGTCGCCGGCGGCACCGGCGTCGCGCTCGGCTGGGTGGACGACATGCCCGCCCTGCTGCGGGCCAGCGACGTGGTGGTGCAGAACGCCGGCGGGCTCACCTCGCTGGAGGCGATGGCCAGCGGTCTGCCCGTGGTCAGCTACCGCTGCCTGCCGGGCCACGGGGTGACCAACGCGGCCGCGCTGGACGAGGCCGGGCTCGCGGTCTGGATACGCGACGAGAAGCAGCTCGCCGCCACCCTGGCCGAGGCGCTGGCCCGGCCCGCGATCCCGCGCCAGCGGACCGCGCCCAGCGCCGAGCGGGTGGTCGCCGCGATGGCCGGCGACGTGTCCGCACCGATCCTGAAGGTGGCCTCGTGACGACCGCGACCCGCACCCTGGCCCTGACCGCCGGCGCCCTGGCGGTCGGCCACAGCCTGCCCGCGCTCACCTCGCTCGGCCCGCTGCGGCCGCTGCTGGCACCGAAGTTGAGCGGCCCCGGCAACCCGCGCCACGTCGCGCTCACCTTCGACGACGGCCCGGACCGCGCCTCCACCCCGCTCTTCCTCAAGGAACTGGAGAAGACCGGCACCAAGGCCACCTTCTTCCTGCTCGGCCAGATGCTCAGCAAGGACCCCGAGTTGGGCCGCGAGCTGGTCGACGCCGGACACGAGGTCGCGGTGCACGGCTGGGCGCACCGGCCGCTGCTGATCCGCGGCCCGCGCGCCACCCTGAACGACGTCACCCGCGCCAAGGAGCTGATCGGCTCGGTCACCGGCCAGGAGCCGCGCTGGTACCGCCCGCCCTACGGCGTGCTCAACACCTCGGCTCTGTACGCGGCGCGGCGCAACAACCTGCGCCCGGTGCTCTGGACCCACTGGGGCCAGGACTGGACGGCCAAGGCCACCCCCGACTCGGTGCTGCGCACCATCACCCGGGGCTCGCTCGCCGGGGCGACGCTGCTGCTGCACGACTCCGACTGCACCTCGGCGCCGCAGGCCTGGCGCTCCACCCTGGGCGCGCTGCCCCGGCTGCTGGAGCGGTGCGCGGAGCAGGGGTTGACGGTGGGCCCGCTGCGCGACCACGGCATCGGCTGAACTACCCGGTGTGAACGCGAAAGGCGCCTGACGGATCGTCAGGCGCCTTTCGCATGCGTCACTTCGCCGGGGCCAGTACCACCGAGAGGTGCCGGTGCCCGTTGGAGATGAACGACTCCACCGGCGTCAGGTCCGCGTCCGGGGCGAGCGCCATGTCGGGGAACCGCTCGAACAGCGCGGGCAGCGCCACCTGCGCCTCCAGCCGGGCCAGCGGCGCGCCCAGGCAGAAGTGCGCGCCATGGCCGAAGGCCACGTGGTCCTTGTTGGCGCGGCGCAGGTCGAAGACGTCCGCATCGGCGTGCACCGACTCGTCCCGGCCCGCGGCGGCATAGGCGGCGACGATCGGCTCACCCTGGCGGATCAGCACGTCGCCCGCCTGGATGTCCTGCACCGCGTAGCGCAGCGGCAGGTTGGCGACCGGCCCACGCACCCGCAGGGTCTCCTCGATCACGTCGTTCCAGCCCGCCTGCCCGGTGCGCACCAGCTCCAGCTGGTCGGGGTGGGTGAGCAGCAGGTGGATCGCGTTGTCCAGCAGGTTGACGGTGGTCTCGTGCCCGGCACCGAGCACCAGCAGCAGGGTGAACAGCAGCTCCTGCTCGGTGAGCGCGCTGCCGTCGCCGCCCTCCTCGTCGTCCCGGGCCGCGATCAGCACGCTGGTCAGGTCGTCGCCCGGCTGCTCGCGCTTGATCGCGACCAACTCGGCCAGCAGCTCGAAGACGCGGGTGTTGTTGGCCACCGCGGCCTCGGGCGTGATGGTGGTGTCGAAGAAGTTGTCCACGCACTCGCGCAGGCCCGGGTGCAGGTGCTCCGGCACCCCGAACAGCTCGCAGATCACCTGGATCGGCACCGGATAGGCGTAGCCCTCGCGCAGGTCCACCGCCTCGCCGGGGGCGGCCTTGGCCAGGCCGTCCAGCAGCTCGGCGGTCATCGCCTCGATCCGCGGGCGCATCGCCTCGGTGCGGCGCGCCGTGAACGCACCGGCCACCAGGCGACGCAGCCGGCGGTGCTCCTTGCCGTAGGCGGTGAACATGTTGTCGGTGTCGACCCAGATGCGCAGCGGCCAGTCCTCGGGGACCTCACCGTCGCGGAAGGCGGTCCAGTGCAGCCGGGCGCTCTTGGACACATTGGGGTCGGCCAGCAGCTGCTTGACCATCTGCAGGCTGCCTACCGACCACGCCACCACGCCACCAGGGAGCTCCACCTGGGCCACCGGCCCGTCCTGGTGGATCCGCCGGGCCTCGCCGTGGATGTCGGTACCGCTGGTGTCGAGCCGGAAGGGGCAGCGGTCGGGTTCCATGTACGGCCTCCTGAGGCATCAGCGGATCCGGGGAGAACGGATCCGGGTACTGCGGGAACGGGGACAACAGGGGTGAGGACTGCGGGTGCCAGGTGCGGGGTGGTCATGGTGACCGGCGGGAACCGCACCGGCAGCGCGGCCAGCGCCCGGTGGAACGGACCCGGGCGCCAGACGAGTTCATCCGGCTTGACGCCGAGTTCGAGGTCCGGCAGGCGGTCCAGCAGCCGCTCCACGGCGACCGTGGCGATCAGCCGGGCGTGGCCCTGTGCCGGGCAGGCGTGCGGCCCGGCGCTCCAGGCCAGGTGGGCGCGGTTGCCGGTGCGCGAACTGCCTTCCAGGGCCGGGTCGTTGTTGGCAGCCGCGAAGCTGATCACCACCGGCTCGCCCTCGGGCAGCAGGTGGCCGGCCAGTTCGACGTCGCGCACCGGGAAGTGCACCGCGAAGTTGGCCACCGGCGGGTCGGTCCACAGCACTTCGTCGAGGGCGTCCTCGACCGGCAGGCTGCCGCCCGCCAGGTCGCCGGCGAACCGGTCGTCGGTGAGCAGCAGCCGCAGCGAGTTGCAGATCAGGTTGAGCTCCGGCTCGGTGCCGGCACCCATCAGCACCACCAGCTGGTGCAGCATCTCCTCGTCGTTCAAGGCCGCCTGATGGGCCATCATCCAGCTCGTGACATCGCTGCCCGGGAAGGCGCGCTTGAGTGCCACCAGCTGCAGCAGGACGTCGGTGACCTCCTGGTCGGCCCACTCCGGGTCGGTGCCGTCGAACATCGCGGCCATGCCGCGCACCAGGCGATCGCCCAAGTGCGCGGGGCAGCCGAAGAGTTCGTTGAAGATCAGGAGCGGCAGCGGACGGGCGTAGTCGGCCACCAGGTCGGCGTCGCCGCGCCCGGCGAAGGTGTCGATCAGCCGGTCGGCGACGCGCTCGACCTGGCCGCGCAGCGCATTGGGGTCGATCCGGTCCAGCGAGTCGGTCACCGCGCCGCGCAGCCGCTCGTGCCGCTCGCCGTCCGCGAAGAAGCAGTTGGGCCGGAAGGCCATCATGGGCACGGCCGGGCTGTCCGGTGCCACGCGGCCGTCTGCCAGGCCCTTCCAGCGGCGCGCGTCCTTGGTGAAGGTCTCGGTGGTGCGCAGCACGTCCAATGCCGCCTGGTAGCCCAGCGCCAGGGTCGCGGTCACGCCCGGGTAGAGCTCGACGGCGGCCAGCGGGCCCTCGGTGGCCCGCAGCCGGGCGTAGACCGCGGTCGGGTTCTCGGTGAACTCCGGTCCGTACAGCGGGGTTCCGCCTCGGTGTGCGGGGCAGCCGGGGGGCGGGGTCAGGTCGGCTGAGGGGAGGCCGGGCGGGAGGTCGGGGGAGGAGAGGTCGTTCACGCATGCTCCAGACGGGCTTCGGTGCCGATCAGGTATTCCACGAGCGAGATCAGCGCCTGGGTGGCCGAGGCCGGGTCGCGGGCGTCGCAGCTGACCAGCGGCGTGCTGGGCAGCAGGTCGAGGGCCTCGCGCAGCTCCTCCTCGGCGAACTCGGGTGCGCCGTCGAACCGGTTGACCGCCACCGCGTATGGCAGCCCGTGCTCCTCCAGCAGGTCCATCACCGGGAACGAGTGCTCCAGCCGCCGGGTGTCGGCCAGCACCAGCGCACCCAGCGCACCCAGTGCCATGTCCCGCCAGAGCGGGGTGAACCGCTGTTGCCCGGGTGCCCCGAACAGGTAGAGGACGAGAGACTGACTGAGCGTCAGACGGCCGAAGTCCATGGCGACCGTGGTGGTCTGCTTGTTCGGCACCCCGGTCAGGTCGTCAACCAGCACGCTCGCCTCGGTCATCGGCTCCTCGGTACGCAGCGGCTCGATCTCCGACAGGGTACCGACGAAAGTGGTCTTGCCGACCGCGAAGTGGCCGGTGACCAGCAGTTTGACGGCGGTCTGCACCCCCTCGCCGAGGTAGCTGACCTCTGCCGTTTCGAGGCCGCCGACCTCAGAGCCGGGCACGGAGCCCATCCAGAACCTCCTGCAGCAGCTGGGACGCGGGGAGTTGGGCCCGCGGAATGGCGGCCCGGGTGAGGAGGTGGCCGCTGTCGACCAGATCGCCGAGCAGCACCTTGGTGACGCTGACCGGCAGCCGCAGGTGCGCGGCGACCTCGGCCAGCGACAGCGAGCCGCGGCTCACCAGGGCCACCAGCCGCCGCTGTTCGGGATTCAGCCCTTGCAACGGCCGGCCGGGCACCCCGCTGACCAGGGTGACCAGGTCGAAGGTGTTGCGGGACGGCTCCGAACGGCCGTTGGTGACCACATACGGCCGGACCAGACCCTGCTCCCGGCGCGGGCTCACCGCACTGCCCCCGCGTCCTGCCGCGGCGGCGTGCCGAGTTCCTTGCCCAGCCGGTCGACCAGCTTCTGCATCCGGTAGCTGACCGCCTCCATGTCCACCGACTCCCCGGCGGAGACGGCGAGATAGGCGCCCGGGCCGGCCGCCACCAGGAAGACGTAGCCGCCGGCGAACTCGATCAGGCTCTGCCGCCAGGGGCCGGACTCGCCGCCGAGGAACCCGGAGGTGCTGCGGCTGATCGACTGCACACCGGCGAGCGCGGCGGCCTGCCGGTCCGCCTCGTCGCGGGTGATTCCGGCGGAGTGGGCGCGCAGCAGGCCGTCGGCCGAGAGCAGGATGGCGTGCCGGGCGTGCGGGACCATCAGCACGTCATCGAGCATCCAGCCCAGGTCGTTGGCGGCGGGGTGGCTGTTCATCGAGCTCTCCTAGCAGCGGTGCGGGCGGCGGCTGGGCGTTCGGGGGCAGCCGCGGGGGATCAGCTGTGCGTATCGGATTCGGGCGCGCGTCCGGCCCGGGTGCCGCGGGCGAAGGCGCCGAGCCGCTGGGCGGTGGCCTCGGCGTCCCGGGCCCAGTCGGCGGGGGACTGGTCGGGGGACTGGTCGGCCGGGGTGGCGGTGGCGTCCTGGGCGAGGGCGGCCTCCGGGAGCGGCTCGCGGCGGCGGCGCTTGGGCAGCCCGCCGGCGGTGCGCGGAGCTGCGGCGGGCGGGGCGGTGAACTGCGGGGCGGCGGGCTGCGGAACGGCGCTGCGGGGCGCCCGCTCGGGGGCCGGCTCGCGGACGTCCAGCAGGTCCCGGGCGGCGCTCGGCTCGACGTCGGGGGTGATCTGGGTGAGCAGGTCGGTCGGCAGGAAGAGCACCGCGCGCACGCCGCCGTACGGCGAGCGGGTGTCCACCGAGACGCTGAAGCCGTACCGCGCCGCCAGCACACCGATCACCGCGAAGCCGAACTGCGGCGGATCGCCGAGCCGGGTGACGTCCACCGAGCGCTGCCCGCTGAGCAGTTGGCCGGCCAGCTCGATCTCGCGCGGGTCCATGCCGACACCCGCGTCGTCGATCACGACGCAGGCGCCGTGGTGGGCCGGCTGCAGATTGACCTCGACCTGGGTGTTGGGTTGCGAGTGCCGGGCCGCGTTGTCCAGCAGCTCCGCCACCGCGAGCACCACCGGCTCCACCGCCCGGCTGGTCACCGCCAGTTCGACCTGGGTGCGGATCTCGATCCGCTTGTAGTCGCGGACCCGCGACTTGGCGCCGCGCACCACGTCGCTCAGCGAGGAGGCGGCACGCTGCCGACCCGGCCAGGAGCCGCAGAGCACTGCGATGGCCTGGGCGCGGCGGCCGAACTGGGAGTTGGTGTGGTCGATCTCCAACAGGTCGCGCAGCACCGCGGGGTGGTCGTGGCGCTCCTGCATCTCGGAGATCGCCACCTGCTGCTCGTTCGCCAGCCCCTGCAGGGCCCGCATCGCGCCCTTCAGCGCGGCCTTGGCGTTCTGGTCGGCGCGCAGCTCGGCCCGTTCGACGGCGCTGCCGAACTGGTCGGCCACCTGCCGCAGGCTCTGCTCATAGCCGGTTCCGGCCAGCAGCGGTTCGGTGGCGGCCGGGTGGGCGACGGTGGAGTGCATCAGGGCGGGCAGCCGGACGGTCGCCAGCCGGTGCGCCTCCTCGTCCCGGGCCCGCAGCGCGGCCTCCAGCCCGGCCAGTGCGGTAGCCCGGTTGCGGGCCAGCCGCCACTGTCGAACGAGCATCAGGAGGGCCAGCAGCAGCCCGGCGCCCAGGCACCAAGTCACCGCCTGCGGTATCTGCGACATCAAGTTCCTTGCACGGGCGGACGGTTCACTGCCCTACCGACGTAGCACCGGAGCAGACGGGCACTGGCTGCTGAGCGCGAAGTTCCGTTCATCCAACCATATTGACGACTGAATGTCAGAAGTACGCATCAGACTGTCACCTGACGATCTAATTGTTAACCCACCGGCTGGATTCGATCGGTCGGCTCAGCCAGGGCCAGGGGTTACCATCCGACCCATGACCGAGGCCCACGGGGGGACCGAGCCGTGCCCGAACCGCTGCCCGACCCGCTCACCGAACTGCCGGGGGTGGCACCGGGAGCGTTCTCGTTCGCCGACCACTACATCGTCTGCGGGGGCAACGCCCTGGCCCACCGCCTGATCGCGGAGCTCATCGAGCACTACCAGGTCCCGGTGGTGGCGATCGTGCCGGACCTCGGCAGGGACCACGGACCGCGCATCGAGCAGCTCGACGGGGTGACGGCGGTGCTGGAGTACACCAGCGTCACCCAGGAGGCGCTGGTCGCCGCCGGCGCCGCCACCGCCCGCGGGATCGCCCTGGTGGACGGCGACGACCAGGCCAACATCCACGCCGCACTGAGCGCGCAGGGCATGAACCGGGAGATCCGGATCGTGCTGCGGATGTTCAACCAGCGCCTCGGTGAGCAGATCCAGTCGCTGCTGACCAACTGCGCCGCACTGTCCGGCTCGGCCACCGCCGCGCCGGCCTTCGCCAACGGCGCGCTGAGCCGCCCCAACTCGGTGCTGGTCGGCGACCGCTACCTCTACGTGGCCTACGACTACGACCCGGCCGCCGGCGCCGGGCACCTGTGCGTGGCCGCCGACCGGATCGACCGGCAGAACCTTGACCGGCTGCGGCTGCTGCCCGAAACCCCGTCCGCCGCCCGGCCGTTCATCGATCTGGCCGAAGCCGTCGAGGGCATGGTGGGGGCCGCGCCCGGGCCGGGCCAGGCGGCGGACGGCACGGCGGAGCAGCCCGAGCCGGAGCAGGACGGCCTGGCGGTGCTGCAGACCCTGCCCACCGAGCCCCGGCTGCGGGTCCCGCTGCTGTCCCGGCTGCGCTACCGGTTCCTGGACACCCTGCGGTTCTTCACCAGCGCCCGGATCCGCCTGGTGCTCTGCACCGCGTTCGCCGCGATCCTGGCCTCCTCGGTGGTGATCTACCACTACAACCGCAGCCCCGGCTGGACGGCCTACCTCTCCCTGCTGGACGCGGCGGGCTCAGCCCAGCCGGACCAGATGAACGACCCGACCGGCGGCACCGGCGGCCCGGTGCAGCGGCTGGCCCAAGTCGTGATCACCTTCAGTGGGATCGCGCTGCTGCCGGTGCTCACCGCGATCGTGGTGGATGTGCTGGCCTCCGGGAGGCGCGGGCTGCCGCGCAGTCCGAGCGCGGGCCTGCGCGGGCATGTGATCGTGGTCGGCCTGGGCAACGTCGGCACCCGGGTGGCCACGCTGCTGGCCGAACTCGGCGTGCCGGTGGCGGGCGTGGAACTGGACCCGCAGGCTGCCGGGGTGGCGGCGATGCGCGCCCTCGGTGTTCCCGTGGTGGTCGGCGACGGTCCGCTGGCCGACCGGTTGCGCGTCGCTCGGGCCAAGCACGCCCGCGCCGTGGTCGCGGTCACCAACGACGACGCGGTCAACCTGGAGGCCGCGCTGGAGGCCCGGGCGCTGCGGGAGAACGTCCGGATCGTCGTGCGCCTCTTCGACGACGACTTCGCCAGGCACGTCTACGCCACCCTGGGCAATGTGGCCTCCCGCTCGGTCTCCTACCTGGCGGCTCCGGCCTTCGCCGCGGCGCTGATGGGGCGGGAGGTGCTGGGCACCCTGTCGGTCTTCCGCCATGTGCTGCTGATCGCCGAGTTGACCGCGGAGCCCGGCGGTGCCCTGGTCGGCATGAGTCGCAACGACATCGAGGCACTCGGCGGCCTGCGGGTGATCGCGGTCCGGCTGGCCCGGTCGCCGGGCACCTACCAGTGGGGCTACGCCGACCGCAGCCGGGGCCTGGCCGCCGGCGACCGGGTGGTGGTGGTCGCCACCCGCAACGGCCTGGCCCAGCTCAACCGGGCCGCCCCGGAACCGGTTTCGCTGGACGCGTGACGATGCGGGTCAGCGCAGCAGATGGGCGCGCCGCCAGGCGGGGGCGGTGCTCGCGTCGATGATGCCCAAGTCGGTGAAGTAGTCGACCGCCTTGCGCGCCCAGTCCACCCGGGCCCGCTGCCAGTGCGGGTTGGCGCGGGCGGCCCGCTTGGCGGCCTCCGCGTCCAGGCCGGTCAGCGTGTAGACCCGGGGGTGCACGCACTCGCGCACCGACTCGCTCGCCAGGAAGGCCAGCACCCGGCGGAACAGCGCACGCCGGGCCGGGGTCATCCGGCCCCAGCGGCGGGCCAGTTCGGGCTTGGCGAAGCCGATGTGCCGGGCCTCCTCGACCACATGGATCCGGGCGGTCGCGCGGGCCAGCGGCTGCAGGCTCTCGTCCCGCATCATCTCCCGCTGCATGGCGTCGGTGAACTCCTCGACGAATATCGCCCCGGCCAGCGTCAGCGTGATGTCGTTGAGCTGAAGGTAGAACCGCCCGCGCAGGTCGGCCCGGCGGGACGGCCGGGCGGTGGGGTACCCGGTCTTCCTGATGTACTCGGCGAACATGGTGGAGTGCCGGCACTCGTCGGCCACCTCGGTGAGCGCGTACTGCGCGTGCCGGGTGGTGAGGTCCTGGCCGTAGACGTGCCGGATCAGGCCGTTCATCAGCAGGATCTCGAACCAGATCCCGGCTGTCATGGTGCTGGCCAGCTGCCGGGTGCTCAGCTCGGCCTGCTGACGAGACGTCAACTGCTGCCACTGCTCGGTGCCGTAGAGCGTGACCCGGTGCGGCGGCAGGGCGAACTGGTTCGGATCGATGGGCGCCGCCCAGTCGATCTCGGTCATCGGGTCGTAGGAGTGCTTGGCCGAGGTGCGCAGCAGGCGCTCGGCGTTGCGTTCGCGGTCCGAAAGGGCTTGGGAGTCCGTGGTCACGGGGTCGCTCCGGTCGGTGCGAGGCGGGTGGGGGAGGTCTCCTCGGCGGTCGCGGAGCCGAGGGCCCGCAGCGAGAAGGTGATCAGGGCGGGGATCAGGTCGTCGGGCGCCCGGCCGTCGGCAAGCGGGCCGACCAGTGCCTCGCCGATCCCGCCGACCAGCAGCGCGGCGGTCAACTCCGGGTCCTGGCACGGCAGTCGGCCGGCTTCGACGCCCGATGTGATCGCCGCCGCGATCACGTCCCGGAACGCGCTGCGGAACACCAGGCGCTCCGCCTCCACCTCGGGGTCGACCGGCTCGGCGAGCAGGGCGTAGGCCAGCCGCGGTGCGCCGAGCGCGCGTCCTGCGAAGACCCGGATCACCGTGGCGACTTGGGCATGCTGGTCGCCCCCGTAGTCGCGGGCGGCGGCGGCCCGCACGGCCTCCACCTCCCGGCCGACCACGGTGCGGAACAGCTCGGCCACCAGCTCGGCCTTGCTGGGAAACGACCGGTACACGCTGCCGGTCGCGATCCCGGCGCGCTCTGCCACGGCCGCCACCGAGCAAGCGGCATAACCGCGTTCGGCCAGCAGCTCGGTGGCGGCGGCGAGCACGGCATCGCGCTGCGCGTCGAGCCGGGCTTGGACGGCAGGAGTCTTCCGGTAGGCCACGGCAAGAAGTGAAGCAGTGATTCAGTGCTTCAGCAATGCCCAGGGGTGAAGACGCCAACGGGGCTGCGGCGGCACCGGGATGGCTCAGGCCGCCACGGCGAGGAAGCCGACCAGATAGGCCACCGCGAAGGTGATCGGGATCCACTGCTCGACCTTGGTCAGGGGCAGGTACTTGCGCCAGTCGTGCCCCTCCCCGAGCGCGACCCACTCGGCCCGGGAGTACGCGTAGGCGGGAAGTCGCTCCTCAAGGGCGCCGATCACGTCGTACTTGGCGGCGTTGAGCTGGCGGTAGGAGCGCACGGTGGCGGACCAGGCCAGGCACTGGGTGAGCAGGATCGCCAGCCCGGCCAGGAGCAGCCAGACCGAGGTGGAGGCGAGCTTGTCGCCCGCGATGCCGGCGATCACCGCGACCACGGTGCTGTTGAGGGAGAGGAAGAAGGTGTTGGTGAGGTTCCGCCGGGCGCTGACCCGATCGGCCATCTCCACGCAGATCTTGTACTGGTCGAGTACCGCTCGCTGGTAACTGTCCGTGGCAGAAGAATAGTTGGCAGGGCCAACGGCTTCGTTCCAGAGCGAGTCACGGATGGCCGTCATGCGCTCATGATGAGTCATCGAGCGGCTGATGTGCAGTGTTTTCCCCGAACGGGTTGCTGTCCTTCCCTGGCAGCGAGCACGCTGATGAAGCATCAGCTATTGCTGCCGACGGGGGAGATGTCGATGCCGGAAGCCGTCGAGCACCTCGATCTCGGGCCGCACCACCAGTCACGTGCCCGAGGCGCGGTGCTGCTGGTGCTCGGGTAGGCTCCGCTCTCCGTTGTGTCTTCGCGCTGCTCGGCCTCGGTGTGCTCTACGCTTCCAGGGTTCTGGTGCGGCAGGGACCAGGCGACCATCCGCGGCGCGATCCACTTCGAGGCCGACTGGACACCGCGGTTCGTCCGCTTCGACACCCCGCAGTCGCCAGGGAACTTCCAGCGCGTCATCGAGTCCAGGTTCGTCTACGGGCTGCGCCTGGTGTACGAGCGGCTCGGGGTCCGCTGGGCCGGTGTGACCCTGCGACTGCCGACGCACGCCCGGCCGACCCGCCGCCAAGTGCCCCTCTTTTGGACCGTCTTCGCGTTGCCGGTGGTGGTGTTGGGCTTCGTGGTGCTGCAGATCACCGGAGTTGGCGGGGGCTGACTCGAACGCATGGCCGCCGGTAGGCTTGCCATCTGCACATCCTGCACACGGACACCGACCACGAGGGAGGGCGCGATGCCGACCGTGGCGGTGACCGGGCACATGGACCTTGCCGAGCGGACCGCCTTCCTGGTGCGGGCCGCGCTGCGCGAGCTGCTGGCCGAGCAGCGGGGGCCGCTCGTTGGGATCTCCTGCCTCGCCCCGGGGGCTGACAGCCTGTTCGCCGAGGCGGTGCTGGAGGCGCACGGCTCGCTGCTGGTCGTGCTGCCGTCGCGGGACTACCGCGCGGCTCAGGTGCGGGCGGCGCATGCCCAGGACTTCGACCGGCTCCTGACAGCGGCCGAGGAGGTCGTCGTGCTGCCGTTCGAGACGGCCGGCCGGGAGGCGTACGAGGCCGCCAACAAGGAGCTGGTCCGGCGCGCGGACCTGCTGGTCGCGGTCTGGGACGGCAGTGCGCCGTCGGGCAACGGCGGCGGGACGGCCGACGCCGTTCAGGATGCCCGGGACGCGGGAGTACCGGTCCGGGTGGTCTGGCCGGAGCACGCGGCGCGCGGTTGATCACGCCTCGCGCCGGGGCAGCAGGCGCGCTCGGTCGTCAGGCCTATCGGTGTCTCTCGGCGGGTGACAGCGCTCCGGGCAGCGTCCCGGTCTGCAATCTGGTGATCCGGTTGATGATGAGGATGATCAGGACGCCCGAGGTCACTTCGAGCAACGCGCTCACGGTGGACAGCTCCGCGGTGCTGCGCAGCCCCGACTCGGTGACCGTCTTGCCCAGGTAGAGCCGGTTGAGGGCCTGGCCGATCACCGTGTCCACGACGAACAGCACCCACCAGGTGCCGATCAGGTCGCGTGGGACCTGTCGCCGGGGGTCGCTGGCCCGCCAGATGTCCGACACCACCTGGTACGGGACCCACAGGTTGGCCACCGGGGTCATCCAGCTGCCGAGCACCCAGCCCCGGGCTCGGCGGTGCGCGGCGGGACCGCCCGACAGCTCGGAGTTGATCCGCGCTCGCCACAGCCAGACCAGGAACACCACGCCGGCCGCCAGATACATCACCAGCGCCGGTATCGCCACGGCCCTCGAGAAGGTGTCGGCCGAGTCGAGGTCCGCGGTCGTCGCGGAACCGGCCAGGTAGTCATGCACGACGAGGCAGTTGCGCCAGTCTGACACCGTGTTCAGTACCGCGCCCACCACCGACAGCAGGATCAGGGTCGAGGCGGCGGCAGCCGGGCCGGTCACCCTGCGGTACTGCTCTGCGCCGACCAGGCTCACGCCCGTGGGCATGCCCTGCTGTGGACCGTCCATGCTTCCCCCCGGAGGTCGTACAACGGCTGGACGTACACATGAGGTTGAGGGGATGTTACTGTGCGTCGCGCCGCTCTGTCCCCGGTTGTGACGGACTCGGTTCCCGGGTGCTAGGCAAGGCCGAGCAGCTGCAACGTCCGGTAGGCCAACCACAACAGCAGAGCCAGGACCGTGACCAGTCCGAAGCCCTTCCACAATGACATCTGGGCGGCGAGGGCGGCCCGCCAGGCCATCCTCCGTCTGCGGATCCCCACAGATGCCAACGCGGCCTGAAGGGTGCGGGCCATGAGAAGGACGGGTGTGTACGGGGTCATCGCCCAGGATGCCCGCTTGGCGCGGGACCACGCACGGGTGAGCGGACCCCGCGCCGTCCCGGTCACCGGCTCCACCGGGTGCACCTGGGGTGTCCACTCGGAGTCGAAGGTGATGACGGCGGAGATCCACGCATCCCTCAGGGCGACCCCGGCCAGCCGGGACGGGGTCGACAGGTGTTCGTCCAGCCGCTCGGCCAGGCCCGGCAGCCCGCTCGGCACCAGCAGGACCAGCTTTCGCGCGGGCTGCGTGGTGCGGGCCTGCTCGACCTCCCACCACAGGCTCTCGCCCGAGCCCAGGCGCAACACGATGAGCTGCGACAGCTCCATCAGCCGCAGTACCGTCGGCTGCCAGTCGTCGAGCGGCAGGTAGAACCGCGCCGCCCCCAGCAGCGGCAGCGGCTCCCCGGGGCGGCCCACCGCGATCACCGGGCCGACGGCACCCAGCGCCGCCGCGAGTTGCTCCTCCCGGGAGTGGATGTTGACGGGTGCCACGTCCTCGACCTGGGCCGCGGTGTCGTCGTCGGCGAAGCTGCGTAGGAACAACACCGGTTGACGGCCGTCGGCCAGCAGGGCCTGGGCCGCGCCGCGCGCCGAGCGCGGGCGGGTGTAGCGCAGGATCAGAACTCCGGCCCCCAGGGCCAACAGGCCGCCGACCAGCGACAGCACCATGACCGCCGGCGGCATCTTGTAGCCCTGCCGCTGCGCCATGCTCACGGCGAGGGTTCCCACCGTGAAGAACGTGGTCCCGACACCGCTGGCCACCAGGAACACCGGCCGCCGCCACCTCGGCTGCCGCGCGGCGAACCGGCTGACCAGGTCGACGACTTCCGCCGCGCCCGACCGGCGACGACGTCGCAGCCACAGGGTCGGTAGCAGCAGTGCCGCGGCAGGTGCCGCCCAGGACAGGGCAGTCGCGCCCGAGGAGTTGAGCCGCCGGTCGAGACCGGCCTGCTCCCGCGCGACCTGCTCCGCCAGCCCCGCGACCCGCCGGCGGGCCGAGTCGACACGGCCCTGCTCGGCGTCCGCGGCTGCGGCTGAGACCGTGGACCGGCTGCCCCCCGAAGGGGCGTGCTTCGCGAACCACGCGGCGTCGTCGACGATTTCGGCGCGGGCGGACGCGTCCCCGCCGGCGTACCGGTCCAGGGCGGCGGTGAACGCGGTGGCCCGCGCCGGAGCTCCGTGGAAGCGGACGGCGGCCCGCAGGTCCATGCCCGCGCTGACCGCCAGCTGCAGTGCGACATAGGCCATGACGACCGTGACCGCCGTGACCAGCCGGGCGAACGCCCGCAACCGCGAGGACACCGCGACCCACCCCCTCCCTGCCCCAGCAGCGCCGTACCGCGCCCTGTACTACTACCCCGGTTCACCGGCCGGGGCCAGACTGCGGGCAGAGCACGACCGACCCGCCTCACCGAGTGGGCGAGGCGGGTCGGCTGGGAGGGCTGCTACGAGCAGCAGCCCTCCCGGGATCAGGACGCGTTGAGCGCGGTGTCGTCGATCACGAAGCTGGTCTGGCCGTTGCCGGTCTCGGTGCCGGTGAAGGTCACGGTGACGCTCTGGCCGGCGAGGGCGGAGACGTCGAGGGTCTTCTGGACGTAGCCGTTGCCGGCGTCCAGGTTGGAGTAGGTGGCGAGGGTGGTGGAGCCCGCCTTGACGGTCAGGGTGTCCTGTGCCGCACCGGAGGTGTTGGCGGTGTCGACGTGCAGCCAGAAGCTCAGGCTCGCCTTGCAGCCGGCCGGGACGGTGACGGTCTGCGCCAGCTTGTCGGTGTGGGCGCTTCCGTAACCGTCGAGCCAGGCGTCGTAGTTGCCGGAGTGGGAGGGCTCGGAGCTCAGGTCGCTGTTGACCACGCCGGAGGAGGCGGTCCACGGCGAAGCGCTGCCGGTCTCGAAGCCGGGGTTGCCGAGCAGCTGCCCGGGCTTGGCACAGCCGCCGGTGGAGCCGCTGCCGACGGTCCAGGTGAACGAGGCGCTGCCGCTCGGACCGGTGGAGTCGGTGGCGGTGACCGAGACGTTGTAGGTGCCGGCCGTGGTCGGGGTGCCGCTGATCAGACCGGTCGAGGAGTTGACCGAGAGCCCGGCCGGCAGACCGCTGGCCGACCAGCTGAGGGTGCCACCGGCGGTGTCGTTGGCGGCGAGCTGCAGCGAGGCGGCGGTGCCCACCGTGCCGTTCTGCGCACCGGGGTTGGTCACCGACACGCTGCCGGTGGTGCCGCCGGTGTTCCAGACATCGGTGATCGGGGTGGCCTGGGCGGCGGCACCGGCGTACGGCAGGCCGTACATGTCCTCGACGCTGCGCAGCACGCTGAAGTGGTCGATCTGCTCGCCGTAGTTGCCGGGCTTGACCTGCTGCCCGTTGAAGAAGGTGGCGATCTGGTTGGCCGAGGTGGTGCTGTCGTCCTCGTCGAAGGTGGTGATCAGCAGGCTGTTGTGGGTCTTCGCCCACTGGACGTAGGCGTCCAGGTTGTTCTTCAGCCAGGTGTCACCGGTGGAGATCGAGCAGTTGTGGATGTCGTTGCAGAGGTTGGGGATCACCCAGGAGACCGTGGGCAGTTGGGTGAAGTCGGTGGGGAAGGCGGTGAACGGCTTGGTGTCGGCCGCCGGCACATTGGTGAAGTTGATCCACGGCACGTGCTTGCGGGCGTAGTCGCCCGAGGTGCAGGTGGTGGCCGGCGACGGCAGGTCCTCCGCGTAGCCGGTGAAGGTCAGCCCCTTGGCGATCAGCTGGGCCGCCTCGTTGTCGGTGCTGAAGGTGTGCGGGCAGGAGTCGTCGGTGATGCCCTGGTTGGAGCCCGAGAAGAGGTCCAGGTAGTTCGGCTGGCTGGGGTGCTCGATCGCGAACGAGTTGGTGAAGTTCGCGCCGGTGCCGGCCAGTTGGTTGAAGTACGGGGCGCTGGAGTTCCCGACGATGGAACTCTCCGACGTGTTCTCGAACAGCACGATGACCACATGGTCGGGGCGTGGCACGCCGGTTGCCGTCGTCGCCGCTGCCGCGGCGGGCGAGGCGGCGGTGGCGGCGCTGGTGAAACCGGTGACGCTGGCGACCAGGCCGGCGAGCAGGCCAAGGGTGGCCGCCAGGCGGGTGGCCGGACGTGGCAGACGCACGAGGGACTCCTCGGGGAAGCGGATGATGCTTGCCATCATTCGCACTTGACGGTGTCCCTACAAGAGATGTGTAGCAAACAGCATGCGAACTCCCGTTACCCGACCACCCGTTGGCGCCGGTCAGACCGGCTCGGCCAGCGAGAGCCCGAACCGCCCCTCGGGGTCGGTCCACCAGTGCCGCAGCCGGAACCCGGCCGCCGCCAACTCGGCCGCCACCCCGGCCTGGCGGAACTTCGCGGAGATCTCGGTGCGCATCTCCTCGCCCGCGTCGAACTCCACGGTGAGCGACACCGCGGGGATCACGACCCGCTGCGCTTTGACGGACTGCAGCCGCATCTCGATCCACTCGTGCTCGGCGTCCCAGTACGCCCGGTGCTGGAAGCCGGCCGGATCGAAGTCCGCGTCCAGCTCCCGGTTGAGCACATTGAGCACGTTCTTGTCGAACTCGGCGGTGACACCGGCCGCGTCGTCGTAGGCGGCGACCAGCACCCGCGGGTCCTTGACCAGATCGGTGCCGAGCAGCAGCGCATCGCCCGGGGCGAGTTCGTCCCGCAGCGCCCTCAGGAAGGCGGCGCGCTCGTCCGGCGCGAGGTTGCCCAGGGTGCCGCCCAGGAAGGCGACCAGCCGGGGCGAGTGCACCTCGTGCGGCAGCCCCAGGCCGGCGGTGAAGTCGTTCACCACGCCGTGCACCGCCAGCCCCGGATAGTCCACGGCCAGCCGCCGCCCGGCCTCGCGCAGCGCGCTCTCGCTGACGTCGACCGGCACGTAGTCCTCCAGGGTGCCCAGTTCACGCAGCGCGTCGAGCAGCAGCCGGGTCTTCTCCGAGGAGCCCGAGCCCAACTCGACCAGGGTCCGGGCCCGGGAGGCTGCAGCGATCTCACCGGCCCGGGCGGTCAGGATGGCCCGCTCTGCCCGGGTCGGGTAGTACTCGGGCAGTCGGGTGATGTCCTCGAACAGCTCGCTGCCCCGCTTGTCGTAGAACCACTTGGGCGGCAGCCACTTGGCGGGCGCGGTCAGGCCGCGGCGCACATCGGAGCGCAGGGCCTGGGCGAAGTAGTCGGTGGGGAGCAGTCGGGTGAGCTCGAAGGCGGTCATTGCAGTTCCCATCGCAGTCCGGAATCAGAGGGGTCTCTCAGAGCTTCGACGGCAGCGTCAAGCGGGTGGACGGCCACCGCTTCGGGGGTGGCCACCAGGACGGATCGATCGGGCACCGGGATCCATCCCGGGCCGTCGTCGCCTGGCTCGGAGGCGACCAGCACCGAGCGGCCGGGCTCCAAGCGGTGAAACAGCGTGTCCCCCCAGGCAGTTGCGGCGATCACCCGGCCGTCGGTGACCAGCAGGTTGAGCCGCGCCTCGGTGTGCCGGACCACCTCGGCCACGGTGGCCGCCAGCGCCTGGTCGACCGCCAGTCCGGTGCGCAGTCGGCGGCGCAGCAGCGCCCAGACCAGCGCGGAGTCGCAGCGCGCCTCCAGGGTCAGCAGCTCGGCCGGATCGAGCAGCGCGGCCAACTCGTCCAGCCCGTGCGGCCAGCCGGCCAGCAGGCCGTTGTGGCTGAACAGCCAGCCGTCGCCGGTGTAGGGAGCGGCGGCGGTCTGCTCAGCCGAGGTTCCGACCGTGGCGGAGCGGACGGCGGCCAGCAGTGCCCGGGTGCGGACCACCCGGGCCAGGTCGGCGAAGTTCTCGTCCATCCAGATCGGCCCGGCGCGGCGGTAGCGGGCCGGCAGCGGGTCGCCCTCGGCGTACCAACCCAGGCCGAAACCGTCCGCGTTGACCGTGCCGTACCGCTGCAGCCGGGGCGACCAGGACTGCCGGTGCAGCCCGTAGGGCGGCTCCACCAGCACCTCGGCCGGACTCACCGGCAGCCCCAGGTAAGCGAGGTGACGACACATCAGTCACCTTCCACCAGGTCGCGGGCGGTCCGGAAGCCGGCGAAGATCTGCCGCCGGATCGGATAGTCCCAGTTGCGGAAGGTGCCCCGGCAGGCGACCGGCGCCACCGCGAAGCTGCCGCCGCGCAGCACCTTGTACTCGGCCGGCTGCCCGGGCCCCGCGAAGAACACCTGGGAGTACTCCCGGTACGGCCAGGCCCGGAACCCCGGGTAGGGTGCGAAGTCGCTGGCCGTCCACTCCCACACGTCGCCGATCAACTGCCGTGCTCCGTAAGGGGATTCGCCCGCCGGATAGCTGCCGACCGGGGCGGGCTGCAGATGCCGCTGCCCGAGGTTGGCGTGCTCCGGGCCGGGCCGTTCGTCGCCCCACGGGAAGCGCCGGGAGCGCCCGGTGGCGGGGTCGTGGCGGGCCGCCTTCTCCCACTCGGCCTCGGTCGGCAGCCGCCGGCCCGCCCACCGGGCGTAGGCCTCGGCCTCGTACCAGGTGACGTGCAGCACCGGCTCCTCGGGCGGCACCGGCTCCACCCGCCCGAAACGGCGGCGCAGCCAGACGCCGTCCTGCCTGGTCCAGAACAGCGGCGCGGTCAACTCGGCCTGTCGGCAGTGCTGCCAGCCGGCCGCGCTCCACCAGCGCGGCTCCTGGTAGCCGCCGTCCTCGATGAACCGCTGGTAGGCGGCGTTGCTCACCGGCGTGGTGTCGATCGCGAACCCGGGCAGGTTGACCTGGTGGGCCGGGCGCTCGTTGTCCAGCGCCCACGGCTCGGTGTCGGTGCCCATGGTGAACGGACCGGCCGGCACCAGGACTTCGGCGGGGAGCCGCTCGGCGGGGGCCGGTCCGGGCGCCGGTGCGGTCAACACCGCCTCACCGGTGCGCAGTTGATGGGTGATCAGCATGGTTTCGTCGTGCTGCTGTTCATGCTGGGCGATCAGGCCGAACGCGAAACCCGCCTGGAGCAGCGGTGGTCCGGCCAGCGCGACCCCGTCGAGCAGGTCCAGCACCCGGCCGCGCACCTCGGCGGCATAGCGGCGGGCCTCGTCGGGCGGCAGCAGCGGCAGGGTCGGCCGCTCGGCGCGCGGATGCTGGAAGGCGTCGTAGAGCGGGTCGATCTCCGGGTGCATCGGGTCGCGGCCGCCGACGTTGCGCAGCAGCCAGAGCTCCTCCTGGTTGCCGATGTGCGCCAGGTCCCAGACCAGCGGTGACATCAACCGCGAATGCTGGGCGGTCAGTTCGGCGTCGTCCACGCTTTCGGTCAGCAGGCCGGTGCGGGTGCGGGCGGCCAGCAGCTCATCGGCGATGGTTTCGCGCAGCCGCTCCTCGCCGGCGTCGGGGTTCAGCATGATGCGTCGTCCTCTCCGGAGCCCAGCAGGTCTTCCGGGCAGTCCGTCGCGGTGTCCTTCGGATCGTCGGCGGTGTCGAGCAGATCGTCGGCGGGACATCGGCCCCGGGCGGGGTAGCGGTCGCGGAACTCGGCTACGGCGGCCCGGATCCGCCCGTCGACCCCGGCCCGGGAGAGGGCGGCATCGGCAGCTGCGAAGCAGTCCAGCGCGGCCCGCCGCAGCACCGGGTCGTCCATGCCGCGGGCGGCGGCCCTGGTCCAGGCGGCGCCGCGCGGCCCGGGCTCGGTCGACGCGGCGCTCAGCGGCTCGAGCGCGGCCAGCGCGGCGTCGGTGGCCTGCTGGTCGGAGAACAGCGCGGCGGCCAGCGCGACCGGGACGATCCAGCCGTCGCCGGGCTGCGCGTCGATCATGCGCAACTCCAGGTAGCCGCGCGGTCGCACCGGCGGGAACAGCGTGCTGGCGTGGTACTCCAGGTCGGCCAGCGTGGGCCGGTCCGCCTCCGGCCCGCGCAGCCAGTCCCGGAAGGTCCGCCCGGCCGGCGCGTTCCACGGCTGCCCGTCGGCCCGGCGCACGCACAGCAGTTGGGCGTCCAGCACATAGCGGGCCCAGGCCTCGCGCGGGTCGCCGCCGTGCGGTGCCAGGGTGCGGCTGGGGTCCATCCGGGCCCATACCGCCTGCCGTGCGGACCGGTAGCCGGTGCGGCGACCGTCCAGCAGCGGGGAGTTGGCGAACGCGGCGACCAGCACCGGGCCGAGCCGGTGCGCCAGCTGCCAGCGCTGCCGGAACCCGCCGGCCCCGGGCGCCTCGGTGCCCGCGTCCAGGCACACCTGGGTGGAGGCCGTGACGCACATCATGATCTTGCCCCAGGGCCCGCTGCGGCCGAAGAATTCTTCCATGGCCAGGTAGCGGGGTTGACGCAGGGTCAGCTGACGGGCCCTCGGATGGGGTTCGGTACCGTAGCCGGCGAGAGTCAGGCCCTGGGCGGCGAAGGCCGCGCGCAGGGTGGCGAGGTCCTGGCCGGCGGTCCGTATGCACGCCGTGAGGTCCTCGGCGGCGGGGGAGCTGAGCTCTACCTGGCCGCCGGGTTCGCGGGTGATCCGCGAACCACCGGGGAGCGATGACAGGTCCGGATGCAGGTCGAGCGCCGCCAGAGCGGCCCCGACTCGCTCGGGGGCGGGGGAACTGTGTGGCTGACGGGAATCGTGCACCAACCATTCGAGCTCGACGCCGAGCCGGGTGGGAGGGCCGATCTTGAAGCAGGTGCTGGCGACATATGCCGCCGCGGTGGACTCGGTCAGCGGGGTCACCGTGGGTGGCGCCTGCGGGGAAGCGCTGGTGGAGGGGGTCGATTGCCGTGCGACGTTCACTGCATCACGTCCTCGTGCTGTGCCGGCCCCGGTTCGGGGCGGCTGGGGCAACCCGCTACTTGCCCAAGTCTGCGACTGGTCACTCGGAGTTGCCCGACGCCTGGTCGTAACGGCTGGATTCCCGCTGGTCGGCCCGGGCAACCGGGTGAGGTGAGACGAGTCACATCTGCCGCAATCGCGGCTGGGCGGAAATATGTGGGGACGTTCTCCCCGTTTGGCGTACAGTCGATGGAAGTGGGGGATGAGTCCCCGGATCACCCCGGGCCCCCGGAAAGGAGTGCTGCCATGGACATGCTGGAAGTTCCGGCTCCCGCCTGCGCGGCGGCACCCCGACTGCGGGCCGACGCGGTCCGGAACCGGGAGCGCATCCTCGCGGCCGCCCGGGAGCTGTTCGCCGACGAGGGCGCCGACGTGCCGCTGGACGAGATCGCCCGGCGGGCCGGCGTCGGCAACGCCACCCTCTACCGCAACTTCCCGGACCGTCCCGCGCTGATCCACCAGGTCGCGCTCTCCGTGATGGAGCGCGTCCTGGACCGGGCCCGCACGGCGCTGACCAGCGAGGGCGACCCGTTCCAGGCGCTCTGCGAGTTCGTGCACGGCAGCGCCGACGAGCACATCGGCGCGCTGTGCACCATGCTCACCGAGCGGGTCGAACAGCAGGACGAGGACGAGTACTTCGCGCTCAAGGCGGCGACCGAGCGGGTGGTGGACCAGCTGATGGTCCGCGCCCGGGAAGCCGGCAGCCTGCGCGCCGACGTCGCCCCCGGTGACCTGTTCGTCGCGCTGGGCCGGCTCTCCCGGCCGATGCCCGGCGGTGACTGCCTCAAGCTCGACCAGAGCATGCTGATCCACCGCCACCTGCAGCTGTTCCTCGACGGACTGCGGGCGCCCGCGCCCTCGGTCCTGCCCGGCCGCGCGATCACCCTGGACGATCTGCGGCGACCCAACTGATCGACCGCACCTGGTCAGCCCCACTTGATCGACCTCGCTTGGTACACCTCGCTTGATCGACCTCACTGTCCGATGTCACTGATCGACCCCGTCGATTGTCAGTGCCTCTGAGTAGCGTCACCGGGGAGCCGAACCGTCCCCGGCTCCGAGACTTCCGGAGGCGGCCCAGCCGCCTTTCGACCGCGCAATGGGAGCGGCCTGTCCGCTTCCCACCGCACAACGGAAGCGGCCTGCCGCCTCCGACCGCACAAGCACCAACTCCTGCCGTTAGGTGAGTACACCCATGTCAGACAACGTCGTGCCACAGGCCGACTCCAATCGCTGGAAGACCCTGGGCTTCCTCGGTCTCGCCCAGCTGATGGTGGTGCTCGACGCCACCATCGTGAACATCGCCCTGCCCACGGCGCAGAAGGCCCTGCACTTCTCGGACACCAACCGGTCCTGGGTCATCACCGCCTACGCGCTCGCCTTCGGTGGCCTGCTGCTCTTCGGTGGCCGCATCTCCGACATGTGGGGCCGCCGTCGCACCTTCATAACCGGCCTGATCGGCTTCGCCGGTGCCTCGGCGATCGGCGGCGCCTCGCAGAGCTTCGCGATGCTGGTCGGCGCCCGCGCGCTGCAGGGCGTCTTCGGCGCACTGCTCGCACCGGCCGCCCTGTCGCTGCTCACCGTGACCTTCACCGAGGCCAAGGAGCGCGCCAAGGCGTTCGGCATCTACGGCGCCATCGCCGGTGGTGGCGGTGCGCTCGGCCTGATGCTCGGCGGTGTTCTCACCCAGTACCTGAACTGGCGCTGGACCTTCTACATCAACGTCCCGTTCGCGATCATCGCGGTGCTCGGCGCGCTCTTCGTGATCCGCGAGCCCGCCGGCGGCCTCAACCGCAACCGGCTGGACATCCCCGGTGTGGTGCTGGTCTCGGCCGGCCTGGTCTCGCTGGTCTACGGCTTCACCGAGGCCTCCGAGAAGGGCTGGGGTGCCAGCCTCACGGTCGGCCTGTTCATCGCCGCGGCCGTGCTGCTGATCGCCTTCGTGATCGTCGAGCGGACCGTCAAGGCCCCGCTGCTGCCGATGCGCGTGGTGCTCGACCGCAACCGCGGCGGCTCCTACCTGGCGCTCGGCCTGGCCGTGATCGGCATGTTCGGTCTGTTCCTGTTCCTGACCTACTACATGCAGAACATCCTGCAGTACACCCCGGTCACCACCGGCTTCGCGTTCCTGCCGATGGTCGCCGGCATGATCACCGGCTCCACCCAGATCGGTGCCCGCCTGATGAACCGGGTCCCGGCCCGCTGGCTGATGGGCCCCGGCTTCGTGGTCGCCGCGCTGGGCATGCTGATCCTGACCCAGATCAAGGTCGACACCTCGTACTGGCAGATCCTGCCCGGCCTGGTCCTGATGGGCCTCGGCATGGGTACCGCGTTCATGCCGGCGATGAGCCTGGCCACCTTCCGGGTGCGCCCGACCGACGCCGGTGTCGCCTCCGCGATGGTCAACACCTCGCAGCAGGTCGGCGGCGCGATCGGCACCGCGGCGCTGAGCACCGTGGCGACCAGCGCGACCAACGCGTACATCAGCTCCAACCACGTTCCGCCGATTCCCCCGGCCTCCGCGGCTCCGACCCAGCCGCTCACCCCGGAGATGAAGCAGAAGATGTACGAGATCATGAACGGGCATGCCCACGCGGCCGTGGCCGGCTTCTCCCACGCCATCTGGTGGTCGTTCGGCTTCCTGCTGGTGGCCGCGGCGCTGGCCACCGCGCTGCTGAACGGCGGAGGCAAGCAGAACATCGTCGCCGCCGGCAGCGGTGACGGCGAGGTCGCCGACGTGCCCGTGATGGCGCACTGACGCACTGCCGGCAACTCACCTGACGGCGCCGCCACCCCGGTGCGGGGGCGGCGCCGTTTCGCGTCCTCGGGAATCGCGTTGGACAGCCCGATGACCGACGTGATCGACTCGGCTGATCCGCTACGAGGAGGAGCCGCATGGCCGTCAGCCCCACCGTCGCCCCGATCGACCGCCTGCGCCGGGCCGTGGCCCGCACGGCCGAGCTGGTCGCGGACCGGGCCGCCACCGGGCTGAGCCATGACGACGCCGACGACGAGCACGGCACCGTCGGCACCGACGGCGCGATCGGCTTCGACCCGGTCCCGCTGCTCGCCGAACTCGACCGGCAGGGCGCCCCGGTGGTGGCCATCGGCCAGGTGGCCGGCATCCTGCACGGCTCCCGGGAACTCACCGGCGACCTCGACCTGCTCTGGGACGGCGACCCGTCCCGGGCGGACGCGATGGCGGCGGCCTTCGCAGCCGTCGGCGCCGTGCTCCTCGACGAGGACGGCAACGAACTGCCCTGCACCCCCGAGGCGTTCCACCTTCGCAAGCTCGACTTCCGCACCCCGCAGGCCTCCGGCGACCTGTGCACGCCCAAGCTCCCCTGGGGCGAGCTCGACGTGGCGGACTTCGTGGAGCGCGCGCTCACCACACCCGGCGTGGCCGGCACCGTGATCCGCTACCTTCGCAAGGCCGACCTCAACGCGATGCGCAGCGCCATCGGGCGCACCAAGGACCTGCGCCGCGTCGCCGAGTTGGAGCAATTGGCCGCCGTGCCCGTAGTGGCCGCCGTGGCCGCCCACCCGCCGAAGCCGCGCCCCGGCGACCGGGTCGCCGTGCTCTCGCCCTCGGCCGGCCTGCCCGCCGTCTTCCCGCACCCCTACGAGCTCGGCCTGCGCCGGCTGCGCGAGGACTACGGCCTGGAACCGGTGGAGTACCCGACCACCCGCGTGCTGGGCGCCTCCGCGCAGGACCGCGCCGCCGACATCAACGCCGCCTTCGCCGACCCGAGCATCAAGGCGGTGATCGCGACCATCGGCGGCGAGGACCAGATCACCGTACTGCCGCACCTGGACGGCGAGTTGATCCAGGCCAACCCCAAGCCCTTCTTCGGCTACAGCGACAACACCAACCTGCTGCTGTTCCTGCGCAACCTGGGCGTGGTCGGCTACCACGGCGGAACGGTGATGGTGCAGTTGGGGCGCGGCGGCCGAGTGCACCCCGACACCGATGCCTCGCTGCGCGCCGCGCTCTTCGGCTCGGGCTCCTACGAGTTGCACCCCGTCGCTGAGGTCGGCGACCAGGAGTCCCCCTGGGAGCAGCCCGAACTCCTCGCCGAAGAACCGCTGATGGAGCCCGGCACCGGCTGGATCTGGCACCAGCCGGACCGCGTGGTGGAGGGCCCCGGCTGGGGCGGCAGCGTGGAGATCCTCTCCTGGATGGCCATGGCCGACCGCGAAGTCCGCCCCGCACCCGAATACGCCGGTAACGTCCTCCTGCTGGAGACCACCGAGGAACTCCCCAGTGCCGACACCGTCTACCGCATCCTGCGCAACTTCGGCGAGCGCGGTCTGCTGCGCCGGTTCCCGGCGTTGCTGATGGCCCGCGCCAAGTCCTGGAGCTTCCAGCAGCGCAACACGCCTGCCGGGAAGCTCGCCTTCCGCACCGCCCAACGCGAGGCCGTACTGCGGGCGTTGGCCGAGTACGCCCCGGAGACGATGGCCGTCTTCGACGTGGACTTCGGCCACACCGACCCGCAGTTGGTGCTGCCGGTGGGCGGGAGGATCCGGGTGGACGGACCGGAGCGGCGCATCACGGTGTGGTACTGAAGGCGCCCTCGACACAGGCGCCCGCGACCGGCTATCCGGTCGCGGGCGCCTGTCTCCTCACTCGGTCAGACCGCTCGCTCGGTGCCCCGCTGGTCGCGCCGCCCCGCCATCCAGACGTAGACCAGGATCCCGGCGAACAGGAACAACACGCCCTGGTAGACCGCCGCGTAGCCGGCGCCGGCCAGCAGCCAGATCGAGAAGGCGAACGCGCCCAGACCCAGCGCCGCGTCCCGCAGCAGGCGGCCCGGCGCCACCTTGCCCTGCTCGCCGCGCACCAGCCAGTACAACTGCGCGGCGGTGGACAGCAGATAGGGCACGGTGGCCGTGAACGAGGTCACCAGCACCAGGATCTCGAAGGCGCTCTGGGCACCCGAGGCGAAGTTGAGAATGGTCAGCAGCGAGGCCAGGCCGACACTGATCAACACCCCGTAGACCGGGACCCCGCGCTTCTCGACGGCGAACACGGCCGGGAACAGCCCGTCCCGCGCGGCGGCGTACGGCGCCTGAGCGGCCAGCAGCGTCCAGCCGTTGAGCGCGCCGGTCATCGACACCAGCGCGGCCACCGCGATCACGCTGCCACCCCAGGAGCCGCCGAACATCACGTTCACCGCATCCGAGAACGGCGCACTGGAGTGGAGCAACTGGCTGTGCGCGACCGTCCCGAAGACCGCCAGGGTGCCGAGCAGGTAGACCACCGCCGCACCGGTGGTGCCCAGCACACTGGCCCGCCCGACGTTGCGCTCCGGGTCGCGGACCTGGCCCGCACTCATCGCGGCCGACTCGACACCCAGGTAGCTGAAGAGCAGGATCGCCGCGGACGCCGTCATGCCGCCGACCCAGCCGCTGCCCGAGGCGTCGAACGGCCCCATCTTGGCCGGGTTGAAGAAGAACAGCCCGCCGACCGCGACCAGCGCCAGCGGGATGAACTTCAGCACGGTGGAGACGATCTGGACCGCCCCCACGTATCGGGTGCCGGCCAGGTTCGCCAGCGCGGGCAGCCACTGCAGCAGCAGCGCGGCGCCGATGGTGAGCAGCTTGGAGTGCTGGATCGGCAGCAGCACGTCGAGATAGCCGACCGCCGCCACCGCGAGCGCGGCGTTGCTGACCCAGGTGGTGATCCAGTACGACCACGCGGACAGGAACCCGGCGAAGTCGCCGAACGCCTCGCGTGCGTAGACGTACGGACCGCCGGTGCGCGGATTGCGCCGGGCCAGCTTGCCGAAGACCAGCGCGAGCGCGATCGCGCCCACGGTCAGCACGGCGAACGCGAGCAGGCTGACCGTCCCGTACGGGGCGACCGCGGCGGGCAGCATGAAGATGCCGCCGCCGATGATGTTGCCCATCACCAGCGCGGTGGCGGTCGGCAGGCCGAACCGGCCACCCTTGTGCTTCTCGGCCTGCTCGGGTCCTGGATGGTCGACGGCGGCCGGGGTGGGGGTGGCTGCCTGACGGGGAAGGACCGGGCTGGTCTGCATGAGGGTGGTGCGCCTTTCCTGCTACTGCTCGGCTCGGTGGAGCCAAGCGGCAATCGTCGCTTTAGCGGACACCTCCCGCAAAATCACCCGTTTTTGTCCGTCGTGCCTGGTCAGCGACCATAAGACTTGCGGTGAACCGGGTCGCTGACCGGCACTCGTCCGGCCGGTTCGGGGATCACGGGCGGGCCGCCGTGACCACGTAGTAGTCGAGGATCCGCTCCTCGTAGGCCCGCAGGAAGTTCCGCGGCCAGGTGCCCGGAGCCCACCACCGGCTGAGCCAGCGGTCCCAGCCCTGCCAGACCTGCGGCCCGATCGACTCGACACGCGCCCCGGTGAGCCCCGCTGCCCTGAACGCATCCGTGAGCGCCGTCACCGGCCGGGCGATGTCCAGGCCGTTGGCGTACGTCTCCAGCAGCTTCGCCAACTCCTCCGGCCGACCGGGCGCGTCGTCCACCGTGAAGAAGCTGGCCACGGCCACCCGGCCGCCCGGCCGCAGCACCCGCGCCGCCTCCGCCGCGAAGGCGTCGAGGTCCGGGAAGTGCTGAGCGGCCTCCACACTGACGACGGCATCGAACTCGCCAGCCGGCAGCGGCATCCGCTCCGCGGTCCCCTGGACGAACCGCAGCCGTCCCGGTTCGTCGTGCAGCAGATCGGCTTGCGCGCTGCGGGCCCGCCGCAGCTGCTCCGGGTGAACGTCCAGGCCGGTGATGGTGGCAGGGCCGTACTCCCGCAGGGTCAGCGCGCATCCCATGCCAAGCCCGCAGCCCACCTCCAGCACCTTCGGCTCGTTGCCCAACCCGGCCGCCTCCAGCACATGCCGGTAAAGGTCCTCCTGGCTGCGCACCCGCTCCGCCTCGCCCAGCGGGCCGCTCAGGTCAATGGCCCGCCAGTAGCCGAAGTTGATGAACCCACCGGCGAAGATGGGCGCTCTGCTCAGATCGGCCGGCCCGTACGTCTCCCGCACCGCCGGCCGCATCGCCGTTTCGTCTGCCACCATGTCACACCTCCACCCTGACAACGCCGCGCACGACGGCGGGGTGACGGTTTCAGCTTCAGCGCAGTCGGCCGACCACGGAGCTCAGGTCGGCGGCGAGTTGGAGCTCGGTGGCCCGCAGCGCGGGGTGCTCCAGCCAGTGCAGCCGGGCGGTGTCCGGCCGGCCCTCGTGCAGCGGGGGCCAGCCGGGGGAGGGCGTGAAGTCGTCCACCACCACCGTGCCGCCCGGGGCGAGCAGGCGAGTGGGGTCGGCCGGCACATCCCCTTTGCCCTGACCGCCGCCGTCCAGCACCAGCAGATCAAACGGGCCCCTCTGGTACAGCTCGGTCCAGTCGCCGCACACCACCGTCACGTTCGGCCGGTCGGCGAACACCTCGGCAGCCACAGCCGCCCTGGCCTCATCACGCTCCATGCTCACCAGCCGTACCCCGTCCCCCGCCCCACTCGCCAACCACGCCAGCCCCACCCCGCACCCCGTCCCCGTCTCCCCGATCAGCCCGACCACACCCTGCGCCAACGCCTGCAGCAGGCGCCCCTGTTCGGGCCGGCATGAGTACGCGAACCCCGCCCCCTCGGCGGCGTCGAGCGCCCGGCGGACCAGCGGCGGCAGGTCGGCGAGGGCGCGGTGGGCGGCGGTGCCTTGGACGGACAACGGGACCTCACGGGGGTCGGACTGTCGGATCACCCGTGATCCTTCCCGCGGAGGCGGTGGCCGTACTCCGTCAGCCCAGCTGCCAGTTGCGGAACCAAGCTTTATGTAGTCGTGTCCTTACGATCGGATAGACGCTGCCGAGGCCGTCACCAGCTACACCCATGACACCCGTGGATTCATTTTGGGGCTGTGAGCATCATGCTTCTCCGTCCCAATGACGATGGGCTCGTTATCCGTCGGGCAAGCGCGGATGACTGCCAGCAGGTTAGCCTCGCCCATGGCATCGAGGTGCGCCCGGGGCGCCTGTTCGCTCTAGGGGGAGAGCTGAAGAGCTGCGTGGTATCGGCGCCTCCGCAATGGCATGAGGATGAGGGTGGATTGGATGATCCATCCTGGTTCGGCCACATGACGGGAACACCCTGAAGATGTATCAGAAGGTCCCGCTGGGATCGAATTCCAGCGGGACCTTCATGTCGTATCGGCGTGTCTGACTTCGTGAGCTGCTCTAGGGGCGAGTGGGGTTGACCTGTTGACTGTTCAGTGCCCGAAGCCCGAAGGATCGAATGAACCACCAATTCGTAGGCGTCCAGTATGAGTTCACCACGGCCTGCCTGGAATGCGGGGACGATGTGTCAGCGGTCGGAGGGCAGGCTCTGGTCTCCAGTCGCCTGGAGTGGAGCATCGAACGGCTTGTCCGGCGTGCGGTCCCATTGTTTCCTGCGGACGCCAAGACATCCCGGCAGGCCTCCGCGAGCGGTTGCTTGCCGACCTGAGTCATGGTCCGGCGACCCTTCAGATCGCCCTGGGCGAGAGCGACAGTCGGGCAGTGGTCATGAAGGTGATCAGGGCAAGCTTGGGGGTCGATCTCGCAGCTGCGAAGGCGATGCCGGCAGCCCTTCAGTCCGGCCGGCACACTGGCACGCTGCCCGAGGTGGAGCAATTGGCCAGCGCCCTCCGGGCGGTGGGCATCGGCGCGCAGGTGTCGCCCAAGTGACCGGCGGGCCCGGCGCGGTAGGCGCAGCGCCCTGCGAGGGTGGTGAGCCGCCTGCGCGTTGGCAGTGATCAGGGCGGACGGGTTGCTCAGCGAGCCCGAGCCCCCCGCGAACCGCTGACCCCCCGTCACAGCGCTGTCACAGCCATGTCACAGGGCTCAGGACCCCCTGGCGACCTGTGTTCCTCATGGGTATTTAATTTTCCCATACAAGATCGCGAATCGGCGATCCTACTCATGGGGGAGCAGTACATGACGACCAGCTCACGCAAGACCGCCGTTGCCCTGACCGGGCTCGCGGCCGTTGCTGCGCTGACTCTGACCGCGTGCAACGACGACGGCTCCGGCTCGGGTACCACTACGGCCCCGAGCTCGGCGGCGGCGTCCAGCCCGGTTGCGTCGAAGCCGACGGGCATGCCGACGAGCATGCCGTCCAAGGCGACCATCCCGGGCGCACCGAGCGGTGACGCCAGCTCGCCGGCCGGCGGTGGCGGTGGTGCGACGGCCGGGCCGGCGGCCACGGCGGGGCAGACCTTCAAGATCGGTCAGCCGGCCACCATCCCGTTCAGCTACGGCAGCACCAAGGGCACCATCGCGCTGACCGTGAGCTCGATCGACGCCGGCGTCCCGTCCGACCTGGCTCCGCTCAACCTGGGCGACAAGGTCAAGGGCATGGTGCCGTACTACGTCCGCTTCTCGGTCACCAACGTCGGCAGCACCGACCTCTCGTTCAGCAGCGTGTCCGAGATCAAGGGTCTGCTGCCGGACGGCTCCGAGGCGCAGGGGGTGTCGATCTTCAGCGACTTCCCCAAGTGCAACGACAACGCACTGCCGAGCGGCTTCACCAAGGGCAAGTCGGTCCAGGGCTGCATCCTCGCGCTCGCGCCCTCGGCGTCGGTGAAGGTCGACGGGGCCATGTACTGGGGCGACCCGTACACCTTGGACAAGGGCCTCTACTGGAAGTAGCCGTTGGCGGTCAGCGCATGACCTGCTGACCTGCTGATCCCTGACAGCCTCCGGTCCGCTGCGGGCCGGAGGCTGTCGGCCTTGTGGTCGGCAATGGGGAGTCGGCCCTCATGCCGCCGGCTCGACCCCGAGTTCGCCGAGCAGCCCGCGCACCAGCTGCTCGATCTGGTCGCGGATCGGGCGCACCGCGCCCACGCCCTGGCCCGCCGGGTCCTCCAACTGCCAATCCAGGTAGCGCTTTCCGGGGAAGTACGGGCAGGCGTCGCCGCAGCCCATGGTGATCACCACATCCGATGCCTGGACGGCCTCGACAGTGAGCACCTTCGGTACCTCGGCGGAGATGTCGATCCCGACCTCCGCCAGGGCCTCGACCACGGCGGAGTTGACGGTGGCAGCCGGGGCGGAGCCGGCCGAGCGGACCTCGACCCGGCCTGCGGCGAGGTGGGCGAGGAAGGCGGCCGCCATCTGGGAGCGGCCGGCGTTGTGCACGCAGACGAACAGGACGGACGGGAGGGTGGGGGCGCTCACGAGGGGTCTCCTCCTTGGTAGGGCGTTCAGCGGTCTACGGCGACGGGGTGGGGCTCGCCCTGCGGTACGACGTCCCCAGCGGGAGCGGGCCGCCCGAACAGCACCCCCACCAGGCCCATGCCCACCACCAGCCCCACGAGCTGCGCGCCGATGAACGGCAGCACGGACCCGGGCGCGATCCCGGCGAACGTATCCGTCACCGCCCGGCCGATCGTCACCGCCGGGTTGGCGAACGAGGTGCTGGACGTGAACCAGTACGCGGCGCCGATGTAGGAAGCGACCGCCACCGGCGCGAAGTGCGCGCGACCGGCCCGCGTAAGGCCGAAGATCAGCAGGATCAGCCCGGCGGTCGCCACGACCTCGCCCAGCCACAGATGCGGCGCCCAACGCTCGTGGGTGGACCAGCGCACCAGCGGGCGGGCGAACATCGCGTTCGCCAGCACCGCCCCGCCGATCGCCCCGGCGATCTGCGCGGGTACGTAAGCCGCGACCTCGCGCAGGGTCGGCCCCTCGCCACCCCGGCGGCCGGCCCACCAGGCGGCCAGCGTCACCGCCGGGTTGAAGTGCGCGCCGCAGACCGGGCCGAGCAGCACGATCAGCACCCCGAGACCGAACACCGTGGCCAGGGAGTTGGCCAGCAGCTGCACCCCGACGTCCGAGGAGAGCTCGGTGGCCTGGATGCCGGAGCCGACCACGACGGCGACCAGCGCGCCTGTCCCGACGAACTCGCCCAGGGCTTTCCGGCTGAGCCCGTTCACCGTGCGGCCCCTTGGGCCTGCCCGCCCGGTGCCTGGAGCAGTGCGGAGAGCGACGCCAGCGCGGCAGGCAGCACCCAGTAGTAGACCCAGGTCCCGCGCCGCTCGGAGCCGACCAGCCCGGCCTCGCGCAGCACCTTCAGGTGGTGGGAGATGGTCGGCTGGGACACGTCGAACGGGCCGGTCAGGTCGCAGACGCACGCTTCGCCGCCCTCGTGCGAGGCGATCAGCGACAGCAGCCGCAGCCGCACCGGGTCGGAGAGCGCCTTGAACATGCGCGCCAGCTCGCCGGCGTCCGCCTCGCCCAGCGGCTCGCGGACCAGCGGTGAGCAGCACAGCACCGCCTCGCCCTCGTCCTGGCCGAGTACCACCAGCTCTGATTTCGACATGCGTCTATGTTGACGCTCATCTAATCGAGTGGCAAGCTCGCCTGTATCGACATCCATCGAATCAAGCGGTTCCGGGAGGGCCACCATGTCCCGTGTTCAACTCGCTCTGCGCGTCGCCGACCTCGAAGGCTCGATCGCCTTCTACGCCAAGCTCTTCGGCGCCGAGCCCGCCAAGCGCCGCCCCGGCTACGCGAACTTCGCCATCGCCGAGCCGCCGTTCAAGCTCGTCCTCATCGAGGGCGAGCCCGGCCAGGACACCCGCCTGGACCACCTCGGCATCGAGGTCGAGAGCACCGAGCAGGTCACCGCCGCCACGGAGCACCTCCGCCAGGCCGGGCTCGTGGCGCTTGAGGAGAACGACACCTCGTGCTGCTACGCGCTCCAGGACAAGACCTGGGTGACCGGCCCGGGCAAGGAGCCCTGGGAGGTCTACGTCGTCAAGGCCGACGCCGACATCCTCGGCAAGAGCGCCGATACCCTCGGCAAGAGCGCCGACGCCGCACCGCAGGGCTGCTGCGCCAACGGCTGACGACCACCACGGCAGGGCGGCACCCCGTATGGAGAACTGCCTTTTAGAACTGCCATGGCCAACTGCCATGGACGACTGCCACGGACAACCACGCCTACATCGCGCGGACAACCGGATGGCCGGTGGGTTCTTCCGCTGTTCAGCTATCGCTGAAATCATCCCTACCGGCAGGTAACTGTCTGACACGCAGCGACTGATGACCCCTCGTCGGCGCCAACTCGGCTTTCGGGGCGGCTGGTTCGGTGGCACTGGCGGTGACCGTGGCGCCCGGCGGCAGCACGGAGCAACTGCTCGCCCCGACTGCTGCCGGCCGGTACGACTACACGGTCACCGCGAACACCGGGGACGGCTTCGAGCGCCGGTTCGCCGGGCGGGTGCAGCCGGAGCGCCAAGGATCAAAGCTGACGCTCCGTCAGATTGGCGTGGCGGCGAGCGGTTTCGGCGATCGCCGCCCCGTCCCGCTCGCCATCGCCGTGCGCGATGCTCTCCAGCAGGGCATTGCGCAGCAGACTGCCCAGCGGGAGTGGGACGTTGGCGTCGGCGGCCGTGTCCAGGGCCAGGTTGACGTCCTTGAGGGCCAACGCCAGCTTGAACGCGGCCGGTTCGTAGCGGCCGGCCACGATCATCGAACCGTAGCCCGAGTAGACCGGGCCGGGGAAGAAGCTGCCGGTGAGCACCTCCAGCAGGTCGGCCGGGGCCAGGCCACTGGCCTCGGCCAGTGTGGCGGCCTCCGCGAACGCCTCCACCGCCGAGAACAGCATGAAGTTGGCGCTCACCTTGGCGACATTGGCCAACTGCGGCTGCTCGCCCAGCCGATAGGTGTGGCGGCCCATCGCGTCGAACAGCGGAGCGGCTCGGTCGAGCAGCGCATCCGGGCCCGCCGCCAGGATGTTGAGGTTGCCCGCGGCCGCCACCTCCGGGCGGCCCAGCACTGGCGCCGCGACATAGCCGACGCCGTGCTTCAGGTGCAGTTCGGCAGCCCGCTTGGCCAACGCGGGAGAGATGGTGGCCATGTTGACGTGCAGTTCGGTGGTGGCCGCCGCCAGTGCGCCCTCGTCCAGGAGCAGCGACTCCACCGCCGCGTCATTGGCGAGCATCGAGACGACCACCTCGCTGCCCAGCACCTCGGCGATCCCGTCAGCGGGCCGGGCGCCCTGCTTGACGAGCTCGGCCACCGGCTCCGGCGAGCGGTTCCAGACGGTCACCTGATGGCCGGCGGCGACCAGCTGGCCTGCCATCGCGCGCCCCATCGTGCCCAGTCCGATGAATCCGACGTGCATGGTTGGCTCCCTGTTCGGTGGTGGACCTGTGCTTCGACTGCTGCCGACCTCATGTCGATCCATAGCTGATCGCGGGCCGACATGCGCTCGATCCGCGCTGGACGGGCGATCGTTCGTTCGATCCGCAGCCGATCTCCTGCCGATCTCCTGCCGATCCGCAGCCGATCTCTTGCTGACCTGTTGCTGATCCTAGGCAGTGCTCGGCCGTTGGTCGGGGAGGCACACGGTAGTTGTGCAGGCCTTTTATCTGCTAGAGCGTGTTATCTCCTGCTGGCGTATTCTGGACATCGGGAATACATCGGGAATAGGGAGTCGGGACATTGGGAATATGGACGACTCCTGGCCGGGCCGACATGTGAGGAGTCAGTGGGATGACCGCCACCGATCCAGCGCTGACCTCCCTCGCTCAGGGATGGTTCGCGCTCTCCCGCCTGCACGACCGGATCGAGTCCCGGTTGGAGCAGGCCCTGCAGGCCGGACATGACCTCAGCGTGCGCGAGTACTCGCTGCTGGCCGTGCTCAGCCGGCAGCACGGCGGCGTCGGCGGTCACCTGCGGATGGCCCAGGTGGCCGACGCCGTGGTGCTCAGCCAGAGCGCGACCACCCGGCTGGTCTCCCGCCTGGAGGACCGCGCGCTGCTCACCCGCTACCTGTGCGACACCGACCGGCGCGGCATCTACACCGACGTGACCCCGGCCGGCCTCGAACTCCTGGAGGCCGCCCGCCCGACCCACGACAGCGCTCTCTGCGAAGCCCTGCAGGAAGCCGCCAAGGACCCTGAACTCACCGACCTGGCCCAAGCGGTGAGCAGCCCGAGCGCCACGGCACCTGCCCGGAAGTGACCTTGGGCCGCGGCTACCCGGAAACCACCACGAGCTACCCGGAAACCACCACGACCTCCAGGCGGCGCGGCCCGTGGACGCCCTCCACCCGCTCCAGTTCGATGTCACTGGTCGCCGACGGTCCCGAGATCCAAGTCTGCGGACGGGTCGGCTCAAGGCGGGGCAGGGCCTGGGGCAGGGAGGCGACCACCTGGTGGGCGCGAATCACGCAGATGTGGTGGTCCGGAACCAGGGTGAGCAGGCGCCGACCCTGCGCCGGCCCGGCATCCAGCACGATGGTGCCCGTCTCGGCGATCGCCAGAGCGCAACCGGTCAACGTGCTGTCCACGCCGTTCAGTTGGTCGGCGGTCAGAGTGGGGCTGTCGGGCAGCTGCCGCACCTCGTGGGCGGCTGCCAGCCACTCCGACGGCAGATCGGTCGGCACCGCGAGCGTGCGGGAGCCATGCGCGCGCAGGATCTCGGCCAGCAGTGACGGGAGTTGATCCTCCGTCGTCTGGTGCACCACGGCGCGGTAGTCGGCCAGGTTCTCCGCCAGCAGGGCGAGCAGCGCGGGGCCGGTCGCCTCGGTGTGGGCGGTGCGGTAGGCGCGGGTCACCGGCGGGTCGGCGTCCGGGGCGCCGGGCGGCACATCGGCCAGTGCTGCGCGCACCTTGGCGAGGACGCGGTCACGGGAACTGGTCATCGGGCTGCGCCGTCCTTTCCGGTCTTGCCGTCGCTGTGGTTCGGCCCGTCCTCGTGGTTCGGCCGGCTGTTCCACCAGTCGCGGAACGGCCGTTCGGGCAGCACGGGCAGGTCGCGGCTGTCGCTCCAGGCCTTGGCCGGGCCGGGCAGTGGCAGGCGGCGAGGTAGCAGGCCGCGCGCCCGGCCGGCGGTGCGCAGGGCGGCGGAGTACGCGGCCGGGTGATCCAGGAGCCAGCCGGCCGACTTCATCGCAGCGCGCTCCAACCGGTGCCCCGGCGCCTGGTCGGCCACCCGCTCGCGCAACTGGACCAGCACCTCCGGGATGTCGATGGCCACCGGGCAGACCTCGTAACAAGCGCCGCACAGCGACGAGGCATACGGCAGCGAGGCGTCCACCTCGCTCTGCAGGCCGCGCAGTTGCGGGGTGAGGATGGCGCCGATCGGCCCCGGATAAGGGGAGCCGTAGGCGTGCCCGCCGGCCCGCTCGTACACCGGGCAGACGTTGAGGCAGGCCGAGCAGCGGATGCAGCGCAGCGCCTGGCGGCCCACCTGGTCGGCCAGGGTGTCGCTGCGCCCGTTGTCGAGCAGTACCAGATGGAAGTTTGACGGTCCGTCATCAACCGTGGTGCCGGTCCACAGTGTGGTGTACGGGTTCATCCGCTCGGCGGTGGAGGAGCGGGGCAGCAGCTGGAGGAACACTTCCAAGTCCCGCCAGCTGGGCACCAGCTTCTCGATGCCGACCACCGAGATCAGGGTCTCCGGCAGGGTCAGGCACATCCGGCCGTTGCCTTCGGACTCGAGTACGACCAGGGTGCCGGTCTCCGCCACGATGAAGTTGGCACCCGACACGGCCACCTTGGCACGCAGGAACTTCTCCCGCAGGTGCAGCCGGGCCGCCTCGGCGAGCTCCGCCGGGCTGTCGGTCAGTCCGTCGGGCGCGGGACGGCCCCAACGTCCCATCGCGTCACGGAAGATGTCGCGGATCTCGCTGCGGTTGCGGTGGATCGCGGGAACCAGGATGTGCGACGGCAGATCGTCGCCGAGCTGGACGATCAGCTCGGCGAGGTCGGTCTCGTAGGCCGTGATGCCCTCGGCCGCCAATGCCTCGTTGAGCCCGATCTCCTGCGTGGCCATCGACTTGACCTTGACGACTTCACTCTCGCCGGTGGCTCGGACCAGGTCGGCGACGATCCGGTTGGCCTCGGCCGCGTCGGCGGCCCAGTGCACCGTGCCACCCGCCGCGGTGACCGCCTTCTCAGCCTGGAGCAGGTAGTGGTCGAGGTGGCGCAGCGTGTGGTCCTTGATCTCCCGTCCGGCCTGGCGCAGTTCGGCCCAGTCGTCGAGTTCGGCCACCGCGCGGGCGCGCTTGTCGCGGATGGTGTGGGTGGCGTGGGTGAGGTTGGCACGCAGTTGGGCGTTCTGGGTGGAGACGGCGGCCGCCTCGGGGAACGGCGGCATGCCGAGGAACGTGCGGTTCATGCGGGGATCACCGTTTCGGTCGGCTCGGTGGCGGCGGCGTCCTGCTCGGTGGCGGCCAGGATCTCGGCGATGTGCAGCGGGCGCAGCGGCTGGTCCTGCCGGTGCAGCAGCCCGCCCAGGTGCATCAGGCAGGAGTTGTCGGCGCCGCAGAGCACCTCGGCGCCCGTCGACACCGCGTTGCGCACCTTGTCGGCGCCCATGGCGGTGGAGACGGCCGGGTTCTTCACGGCGAAGGTGCCGCCGAAGCCGCAGCACTCCTCGGCGCCGGGCAGTTCGATGAGCGTGAGCCCGCGCACCGCGCGCAGCAGTCGCAGCGGACGGTCGCCGAGGCCGAGCATCCGCAGCCCGTGGCAGGACGGGTGGTACGTGACTGTGTGCGGGAAGTAGGCGCCCACGTCGGCGACTTCGAGCACGTCGACCAGGAACTCGGTGAGTTCGACCACCCTCGGGACCAGCGCGTCGGCAGCCTTGCCGAGCGCGGTGCCACGCCCCTCGGCGCGGGCCTTGGCGCCGATCCGCGGGTAGTTGTCGCGCACCATCGCGGCGCATGACCCGGATGGGGTGACCACGTAGTCGTAGCCCGCGAACACCTTCGCCATCCGGTGCACCAGTGGCTCCGTCTCGCGCCGGTAGCCGGTGTTGTACTGCGGCTGGCCGCAGCAGGTCTGCCCGGCGGGGAAGTCGACGTCCACGCCGAGCCGCTCCAACAACGTGACCACGGCACGGCCGGTGTCGGGATAGAGGGCGTCGTTGACGCAGGTGAGGAAGAGTGCGACACGCATGGGGGTCCTCGTGCGGTCTCGATTGATCAGTACGTCGGGATCACTAGCACATCGGGTCGGCCATTCTTTGGTCAGACCATATACCCGAGAGGTGGCCGAGGGGCAGTGCGGGGCGCGGGTGCCGCTAGGACTCGGTGTCGGCCGGGAGCGCCGGCAGCGCGACCTCGTGGTAGAAGCGGTGGATGTGCGACTCGACCAGATCGCCGGCCGCCTGTGCGTCACCGGCGGCGATGGCCTGGTAGATCGCGTGGTGCTCGGCGCGCAGGTCGGCGGCCACCGCGGGCCAGTCGTCGAGGCGTCGGAAGGCCGCGAGCAGCGGATGCCGGACGGCATTGCGCACCGCCACGGTCAGATCCGCCATCAGCCGGTTGCCGCCCGCCTCGGCGATGGTCACGTGGAAGGCGACGTCGTGCTCGCTGAACTCCTCGCGGGACAGCGCCGGGTCGTCCATCAGCACGAGCAACTCGTAGAGCCGGGACAGCTGTTGTTCGCTGGCCTGGCCGGCGGCGGACCGGGCACTGGCCCGCTCCAGGGCGGCCCGGGTGTCGACCACGTCGGGCAGCGGGAAGTTCGCCAACGCCATGTGGAACCGCAGCAACTGGGTCAGACCCGCGCTCGGCAGGGCCGTGATCACGCTGCCGGAGTCGCGCCCGGTGCCGACCTTGGCCCGCACCACGCCCTGCGCCTCCAGCACGCGCAGCGCCTCGCGGATCGCCGCCCGGCTGACTCCGAGTAGCTCCACCAGCTCACGTTCCGGCGGCAACCGGTCGCCGACCCGCAGCTTCCCGGCCAGGATCTGCTCCTCGATCCGGTCCAGGACCAGCTCGAAGGTGCGCGAGCGGGGTACCGGTTCCCACCCAGTCGGCTCCGCCATGAGGCCCTTCCGCTCCGCTCCACTCGCACTCACTCGGGGAACCGCAGGTGAGCGGCCTCCCGGTGGTCCGATCATAGGTCACACCAATGTGGTCTTGGCCGGACCAAGGACCAGTGCGGGCGCCTGCCCGGGACGCCCGCCTGGGGTTCCCGCCTGGGGCGCCCGCCTGGTGAGCGTGGTCGACGCGGTCAGGCGGGCGGGCTCGGTCACGCGGCCGTGGACGGCTTGCGGGCGAGGAGGAAGGCCTGCGGCACGGACTCCACGCCGTCGGTGACGGGGCCGCGGACCAGCTGGGTGTGGACCGGGAGGTCGGCGGCGGCGAGTGCGGCGATCACGGTTTCCGCGGTGCGGCGGTGGAACTCCAGGGAGACCTGATGACCCAGCGCCTCGTCGCGGCGGTGCAGCCGGTCACCGACCTGGAATGCCACCAGCAGCGCGCCGCCGGGGGCCAGGACACGGTGGAACTCGGCTAGCGCCAGGGGGAGTTGGTCCGGCGGCAGGTGGATGATCGAGTACCAGGAGAGGATGCCGCCGACGCTGTTGGCCGGGACGTCCAGCGCGGTGATCGAACCCACCTCGAAGCGGAGGCCGGGGTGGTTCTTGCGGGCGATCTCGATCATCTGGGGTGAGAGGTCGATTCCGAAGGGGTCCTCCAAGCCCAGCTCGCGCAGCAGCGGGGTCAGTCGGCCCGGGCCGCAGCCCAGGTCGGCCACCGGGCCGTGACCGCCGTCTCGGACGAGCTCGGCGAAGGCGGCGAGCATCGCGTGGTCCAGCGGCTTGATGTCCGGCTGGTAGCGGAAGCGCTCGGTGTAGTCGGCAGCGATGGCGTCGTAGGAGGCGCGGGTGTTGCGCAGGAAGTCGGGCTCGGTCATGCCACGGCCCCCGGCGTGGCTGCGGCGGCCTGGGTGGTCGCCGTGGCCGGGGTGTTCGCTGCGGCCTGGGCAGTCGCCGGCGCGTCGGGGGCTGCCGGTTCCGGGGCGGGCACGGGAACGACGGCCAGCGCGTCGACCTCGACCAGGAACTCCGGTCGGATCAGCCCGGCCACCACCACGGCGCTGCTGGCCGGCGGGTTCGCGGTGTCGATCACGGCGTCGCGGGCGGCGCGGAGCGCGGGGAGGTAGGCGACATCGGTGATGTAGAAGGTCAGCTTGATCACGTCGGTGAACTCGGCGCCGGCGGCGGCGAGGGCCCGGTGGATGTTCTCGAAGACCTGGCCGGCCTGGGCATCGGGGTCGCCGGGGCCGACCAGGGCGCCGGTTTCGTCCAGCGCGAGCTGGCCGGAGACTGCGACGATGCGACCGGTGCCCCAGGACACGTGGCTGTAGCCGTTCCCGGGGGCGAGCCCGGCGGGGGCCACCAGGTGCCCGCTCGGTGCGGCGGGCGTCTCAGGCGCGGTGTGAGTCTGGAAGCTGTCGGACATAGATGATCCCCTGTTCAGTAATGCCCGTGGAGCCAGTCGGTCATGACTAGCGATCAACACAAGATCACACGCTAGGGGAGCGGGGGCGGGTCTGCTCATCCTCGGGGCTAATAATGCCCAGCATTACGGGTGGTGGGGCGGTCGCTGGCTGGGGTGAGTCTTAATGCTGCCCATTATTAGTTGCCCAGGGTGGGTTGGATCAGCTGATGCGCGGGTTAATAATGCCCATTAGTAGCCGTCCTCTCACCAGGCTGCCCGCGCCTCCTCGACAGTAATAATGCCCAGCATTACCATCCTCGCCATGGCACGAACCACCGGACGAAGCGACACCCGCGAGAAGTTGCTCCATGCCGCCGAGCAGCTCTTCGCCACCCAAGGCGTGGACGGCGCGCAGACCCGCGACATCGTCCGGTTGGCCGGGCAGGCCAACCCGTCGGCCGTGCAGTACCACTTCGGCTCCCGGGCCGGCCTGTTGGACGAGATCATGAAAGCCCGCCAGGAACGCACCGAACGCGTCCTGGCACAGCGGCTGCCCGAGCTGGCCGGCCTCGCCCTGCCCGAGCTGCTCCGCGCCCTGATCGACGCCGAGGCCACCGAGCTGCGCACCGCCCACGGCCGCCACGCGCTGCGGATCTCCGCCCAGCTCGGGCACCAGAGCGGCCCCTCGGGCGGGTACTCGGGCGGGTCCTCTGACGAGCCCTCCGGCGGGTCCTCGGCCGTGCTCCCGGCGAGCCTCGGCCAGCAGCGCTTTGTCGACCACCTCACCGAGCGGCTGGCCGTGCCCCCGGGCGTACCGGGCCTGCCCGAGCCGGTTCGCCGTCAGCGGCTCGACCTGGCGCTCACGCTGATCCGCACCGCCCTCGCCGATCGGGCGCGCCAGTACACCGATGGCGAACAACTGCTCACCGACGAGGCGTTCTTCCTCGCCGATCTGGCCAGCATGGCAGCCGCCCTGCTCCAGGCGCCCCTACCGGCCCCCTGAGTCCACCAGCCGCCGATGCGGGCGAACGGATCCCCACGGGCCGGCCCGTGCGGCCCGAGCGCCGCCCGCCGCCCCAGTCACCCTTGCCGCCCCAGCCCCGCGCCAGCGCACCCCTGGGCCGCCCCTGCCAGGGGACCGCAACCCGCAACGCGCACGCCGACGAATAGTCGGCGTGGGCCGTGGTCGTGCTGCTGCTGATCGGCGCAACACCCACGCGAGGTGAATAACCGGGGAGTCGTCAGTCCACCGTGGGAGGGTGGGGAAGTAGAACTGACGATCCGCCGGATGCCTTGAACCCAGGAGGGCCGATGTCCCGGTTTGCCCCACCCGCGCGGGATGAGCGGTCCGCGTTGCTCGGGTTCCTCCAGCACCAGCGTGCGGCGCTGCGGTTCGCTGTGTTCGGGTTGACCGAGAAGCAGGCCTGGTCGGTGCCGAGCGCCAGCGAGCTGTCGCTCGCCGGGCTGCTCAAGCATGCCGCCGTCACCGAGCGGCGCTGGGTGCTCGCCGCGCTGGCCGGGCAGGAGCTGCCCGGTCTGTGGCCGATCACGGACCCGGGTGCCGAGTTCCAGCGCGCCGAGGGCGACACCGTCGACGCACTGCTGGCGAACTGGGAGAAGGCCGCCGCCGAGACGGAGGAGGTGGTGGCCGCGCTGCCCTCGCTGGATGTGCCGTGCGCCAACGCGCAAGCCGCCCAGTGGTCGGCGCGCTGGGTGCTGCTGCACCTGATCGAGGAGACTGCCCGGCACGCCGGTCATGCCGACGTGATCCGCCAGTCGATCGACGGCGCCCACTCATGGGAGCTGATGGCCAAGGCGGAGGGCGACGGCTAGAAGTCGCGAGACGAGCTACTCGTAGCGGTGCTCCAGTGAGTCCCGCTCGGCCTGCTGGATCATCTCCACGGTCAGACCGTCCAGCGAGGTGGAGAGGTGGGAGAGGGTGACTTCGGCGGTGCTGGGGGCGGCGTCCTTGGGGAGCCACTTCTCGGGCTGCCAGAGCGAGCCGCGCAGCACCGACTTGGGGCAGTGCCCGTAGACCTCCTCGACGTGCACCACGATGGCACTGCGCGGCGGCTTGCCGACGGCGGTGAGCTGTTCGAGCAGGAGCGGGTCGGTGGAGACGCAGGCCCGCCCGTTGACGCGCAGGATGTTGGTGTGGCCGGGGAACAGGAAGAGCAGTCCGGCCTGTCCGGTGGCCACGATGTTCTGCAGCGTGTCCAGCCGCTTGTTGCCGGTGGCGTCGGGTATCGCGAGGGTGTGCTCGTCGAGGACGGAGACGAAGCCGGCCGGCCCGCCGCGCGGTGACACGTCGCAGCTGCCGTCCGCGCCGGTGCTGGCCACCAGGACGAAGGAGGAGCTGGCGATCAGGCGCTTGGTCACCTCGTGGATCCGGTCCACCTGCTTGTGTCGGGCTGCCTCGCCCGGCATCTCGTAGACCTCGCGCAGGGCGGCGGCGTCGGGGACGGCGTCGGCCCGCAGCGCATCAAACAGGCTGACGGACCGTGACGCGGCGGCCGCCGACCTGCCGTCCGCCGACCTGCCGTCCGCCGAGCCGCCCACCGGCGAACTGCCGTCCACCGAGCTGTCCGCCTGCGCCGAGCTGCCCGGCTGCGGGGTGCTGGCCATTGAGCCGATCATCGAGCTGGTCATGAGGCGCAATCTAGCGGACCGCCGCCCACCTGGGGATACCGTTATCCGCATGACGCCTGGTGATCTGCCTGCCGCCATTGCCGAGCTCAGGGGTGCCCTCGGCCCGACCGTCGTGCTGGCGCCGGGCGATCCGGCGGCCGGCTTCGTCAGGGACGAGCGCGGCCTGCTGCCGGCCCGGCCGGCGGCGGTGCTGCGCCCGCAAAGTACCGCCGAGGTGGCCGTCGCGATCGGAATCTGTGCCCGCCATCGGGTGCCGGTCGTGCCGTTCGCAGGCGGCACGGGACTGGTCGGCGGCGCGATCCCACTCGGCGATGAAGCCCAACTGGTGCTGAGTGTGCAGAAGTTGGACCGAATTCGCAGCGTCGACCCGGTCGACTTCGCACTTACCGCCGAGGCCGGGTGCGTACTGACGGATGTTCAGCGGGCCGCCGAGGAAGTCGGCTTGCTCTTTCCGCTGCGGCTCGCCTCCGAGGGCAGTGCCCGGCTCGGCGGCGCGATCGCCACCAACGCCGGCGGCAGCAATGTGCTGCGTTACGGGATGACCCGCGATCTGGTGTTGGGCCTGGAGGCGGTGCTTCCGGACGGCCGGATCTGGCACGGCCTGCGCAGCCTGAGCAAGGACAACACCGGCTACGACCTCAAGCAGCTGCTGATCGGCTCCGAGGGCACCTTGGGCGTGGTCACCGCCGCTACCGTGCGGCTGGTGCCGCGTCCCCGGTACCACGCGGTCGCGCTGCTCGCCCTGCCCGAACCGGCCGTGCTCACACCGCTCTTCGCGCTGGCCCGCGAGTGGTTCGAGGACCGGCTCACCGCCCTGGAGCTGTTCGGTCGAACCGGGATGGACCTGCTGCTCAGCCAACTGCCTGACCAACTGCCCACACTGAAGGACCCGTTCGCCCATCCGCACCCCTGGTATCTGCTGGTCGAGGCCACCGCGACCAGGGATGGCGCGGGGCTGGCCGCCCAGTTGGAGTCCTTCCTCGCCGAGGCCACCCGTCTGGGGCTGGTCGCCGATGCGGTCCCCGCACTGGACCGCCCGCAGGCGCGGGCGCTGTGGGCGCTGCGCGAGGCGCTGCCGGAGGCCGAGAAGCGGGCCGGCGGCGCGATCAAGCACGACGTCAGCGTGCCACTCGGTGCGATCACCGCGTTCTTGGCGGATGCCGAAGGGGAGTTGGCAGTGGCCTTTCCGGGTGTCCGGGTCAATGCCTTCGGGCATGTCGGCGACGGCAACATCCACCTCAACGTGCTGGCCCGACCCGAACGGGCCACTGGGGTATCGGAGTTGGTCTACCGTGTGGTCGCCGAACACCACGGCTCGATCAGCGCGGAGCACGGCATCGGCGTGCTCAAGCGCGAGGCACTGGCGGTCGCCCGGGAGCCGCTCGAACTTGAGCTGCTGCACACCGTGAAGGCGGCCCTCGACCCACTGGGCATCATGAACCCCGGCAAACTGCTGCGCGGTTGACGCACCGGGGCCGCCGACCACCCAACAGGTCGGCGGCCCCGGAAAGCTCACGAAACCAACGGAAACAGACGACGACGCGTCAGCTGATCGCGAAGTCGTCGCCGTAGACGTCGCCCTGGCCGTACCAGCCGTGCAGATACACGGTGACGGTGCCCGAGGCGTTGGTGGTGAACGGGACGGTCAGCTTGGTCCAGCCGCTGCCGGAGGCCCAGCTGGAGGCGGTGGCGCCGCCGCTGACCCCCAGGTAAGCGTAGTTGCCCTGGACCCAACCGGTGAGCGTATAGGCGTGGTTGGGCTGCAGGGTGACGGTCTGGTCGCACTCGCCGGTCTGGTTCGAGGTCGGCGCGACCTGCAGTGCGTGGCTGCCGGAGTGCACCGGGGTGCTGACCACCGCGCCGCCGCTCTGGCAGGTCCACGGGCTGAGGCTGCCGGTCTCGAAGCCGCCGTTCACCAGCGCGCCGCCACCGCCGCCACCGCCTGTGCTGGTGACGTTGAGGGTGTAGCCGGCGCTGTGGCTGCCGGAGGCGGCCGCGCCCGTGATGGTGAGCGGGTAGCTGCCGGACGCCACGCTGGAAGCGACGGAGATGCTGAGGGCGGCGGTGCCGCCTGCGGTGACGCTGCTGGGGCTGATCGCGGCGGTGACGCCGGCGGGTGCGCCGGAGACGGAGAGCGCGACGCTCTGCGCGGAGCCGGAGGTGACCGACGTGCTCACCGTGGCGGTGGTGCTGGAGCCCGCCTGGACCGAACCGGACGCCGGCGAGTCGCTCAGCGCGAAGTCGTTGCCGGTGGTGCCGCCGCCGGAGGAGGTGAAGGGCTCCAGTGCGTGGCTGAAGTCCCAGGTGCTCTGGGCTATTCCGGAGCAGGTGTCGGAGCCCGCGGTGCCCACCGCGCAGCTGCTGTTGTCACGCTGCAGCGCCCAGAAGGCAAGGGTGTTGACGCCCTTCGAGGTGGCCCAGCTCTGCACGTTCTGCGCGTCGGCGACGGTGGTGGTCTCGGCGGTGCCGTAGTCGTCGACGCCGGGCATCAGGGTGATGCCGATCGAACCCCACAGCTGTGCGGCCGACTTGCCCGGGTAGAGCTGAGCCAGCTGGTTGTAGAGGCCGCCGGCCGCGTTCTCCGCGTCGGTGGCCATCTCATGGGCGGCGCCGTCGTAGTAGTCGAACGTCATGATGTTGACGACGTCGATGCGCGCGTTGTTGCTGACCGCGTTCTTCAGCACGTTGAGGCCGCTGGCCGCCAGACCGCTGGTGGTGGTCGGGAGGGTGTAGGAGAACTGGACGTTGCGCCCGTTCGCCGCCGCCCAGTCCTCGACCAGCTTGACCGCCTTGTTGCGGCGGTCGATGCCGGCGGTGTTGGTCAGCGAGTTGTCCTCGGTGTCCAGGTCGATCCGGCTGACGTTGTAGGTGGTGATCACCGACTCGTAGGCGGCCGCGATCCGGTTGACGTCGGTGCAGCTGTCGGCGATCTCGGTGCCGCCGTTGTCGGCCGCGTAGCCGCCGAAGGACGGGATCGCATCGCCGCCGGACGCCTGGAGGCTCGCGATGTCGCTGCCGAACGAGGACGTGGCGATCGGGGTCGAGGTGTCGCCGGCCCAGTAGACGGAGCAGGAGCCCTTGGTGGCGGCCTGGATGAAGGCCATGCTCAGGTACTTGTTGCCGGACTGGGTGGCCTGGCCGGAGAGGCTGCCGGGCGTGTAGGCCTCGTAGTAGGGGGCGAAGACATGCGCGGGCAACGGCGTGCCGGTCGCGGCAGCAGCGGCAGTAGCAGCATGGGCGGCGGTGGTGGCGCCGACCAGCAGGCCGGCCGACGCCGCCAGCGTGGCGCCGACGGTCAGCACCGCCTGGAACGATCTCTGAAGTCGCATCAGTGCTCCAACGTGTGGGGGAGGAGGAGTGGCGCACGTACGGGAATCGGCGCATGGCGACGACCGGCGCCGAAGCGTCGGTCGGTCGGTGCGCGGCAGGGCGGGTCGGGGAGCGGGTCTTATCGTTGGACTAGACCAGTTGTCTGTCAAGAGTCCTAACAGTTCGAGGCTCATTGGCTCGCCAGTCCGAGGCGCAGTGGCCTGCCGGTCCGGGACCGGTTCGCCCGCCGGCTCGAGGTTCATCAGCGGACCGACTCGAGGCCCATCAGCGGGCCGGCCGGGCGCAGGCGGCAGGGCGGGCGGACCGTACTGGGGCGGGCACGGAATGTATGCGAATCACCGCCGGGCTGGTGAGCATCCCCACAGGCGTTTCACGCCTACGACGGAGGGTCGTAGGCAGCCGCACCCCGGCTGAGCGGTCGGACCGGCGGTCCGCACTGCTCCTCCTACCGGCCGTCGTAGCAGCGGTGCTTGCTGCCCCACGGCGGGCCACGTTAAACCTGGACGAGTCGCCAAGCGCGCCGCCTGCACCGGGCTGAACAGTTCAGCCCCATCCGGTGCCGAGTTCAGAGGTGGAGCGCTCCGTCCGGACACCGACCGACTCCGGGGTGTCCCACGGTCACCGACGCGCCTTCGCAGCATGCGTGCGGCCTCGCGCCGCGCCGCTGCCGTGCGCCCGGGACCAGCAACACCGAACGAGGTACCAGCAGTATGCGCAGCGCCCTTATGACCATCGTGCGGCAGCGATCCTCCGTGGTTCTCGCCTCCGCCGGCCTGACCGCCGCCGTCGCCGCCTCCGCCGTGGCCTTCGCGCTCCCCTCCGACGCCGCCACCCCGGCGTCGGCCGCCGCCCCGCACCCCGCCGCCGCTGCCGGCGCGCAGCACGGGGCGACCCTGGCCTTCTCCGCCAAGGACCTGCCCTCCGGCTCGACCTCGATGGCCGCCGCCGGTGACACCGGCAAGCTGGAGAACGCCCCCTACCTGCAGCAGCACGGCACCCAGCACACCAACACCCTGAGCACCGCGCCCTACCAGGCCCCGGCGCAGGCCAAGCCCGTCGCCCCGGCGGCCGCGCCCCAGCCGGCCCAGGAGCAGGCCCCGGCCCCGCAGCCGGCCGCCCCCGCGCAGCCCGCGCCGCAGCCGGCCCCGCAGCCCGCCGCCCCTGCGCAGCCCGCTCCCCAGCCGGCCCCGCAGCCCGCGCCGCAGCCCGCTCCCCAGCCGGTTGCGCAGGTGGCCACGGACACCAGCCCGAGCGGCCTGCGCGCGCTGGCCCAGAGCATGGTCCCGGCCGACCAGTGGGCGTCGTTCAACCAGGTGGTCAGCCACGAGAGCAGCTGGAACTACCTGGCGGTCAACCCGTCCTCCGGCTCCTACGGGCTGGGCCAGGCGCTGCCTGCCAGCAAGATGGCCTCGGCCGGTGCCGACTGGCGCACCAACCCGGTGACCCAGATCAAGTGGACCCTGAACTACATGAACGACCGCTACGGCAGCCCGAACGGCGCCTGGACCTGGTGGCAGGCCCACCACTGGTACTAAGCCGACAGGCCAAGCCAAGCCAGGCCGGTAGGCCAGGCTGATACAGCACGGCACTGCCCCGACCGGCCAGATGGCGGATTCTTGGGGTCCTCGCAACACCTGATGGCCTACGTGGTCGTCAGTAGATCACGCAGGCGCTCGGCTGGGGTTCTCCAGCCGAGCGT